>CAZOLD010000033.1:0-7798 GCA_964580595.1 uncultured Eubacterium sp. | reverse complement strand
TCCTTGTCCCGATCACCCGTTCCCGTCATTTCCGTCCTGGCGCGCCCGTCCCCATTATTTCCGCTCCCGTCATTTCTGTCCCGGCGTGCCATCCCGGAGACCGCCCAGGAACGTGAGCCGGTGGATGGGGGAAGGCCCGTATTTCCGGATCGCGTCCATATGCTCCTTCGTTCCGTAACCCTTATGCTTCCCAAATCCGTACTCCGAGTAAAGCCTGCCGTACTCCTCCATCATCCTGTCCCTCGTGACCTTCGCGATGATGCTCGCCGCCCCGATGGAAATGCTCTTCGCGTCCCCCTTGACGATCGGCTCCTGGGGGATGCCCACGCCGGGAATCGTCACAGCGTCATTTAATAATATATCGGGCGTCACGGACAAATTATGAATAGCCTCGCGCATCGCCTCGTATGTCGCCTGCAGTATATTGATTTCGTCAATCCGGGCGGGGGACGCCATGCCGACCCCCACGCTTACCGCCCGCTCCATGATGACGCCGTACAGCTCCTCCCTTTTTTTCGCGGAGAGCTTCTTCGAGTCGTTAATGTATAAAATGCGGCAATCCCGCGGCAAAATGACGGCTCCCGCCACCACGGGGCCCGCGAGCGGCCCGCGCCCCGCCTCGTCAATGCCGCAGATCTTCCCGGCATCCGCGTATTTTTCCTCATAAACGCGGATGGACTCAATCCTCTCCCGCTCCCGCTCCAGCGCGAGGAGGCGATGCCTCGCCTGCAGCACCAGCTTCCCGACGCCGGCCCTGCTGTCCCCCTCGTATTCAGAAATAAAACCAGGCAGCATGGTTTCCTCTGCTGCCTGTAATTCCTCCCGGATCTCGCCTATTGATTTTTTCGCGTCCATTCGCCGTGCCTCCCGCCCCGGGCCTCGATTGGCGGCCCGCCCCGTCTTTTCGGCCAAGCCGCTCAGTCATGCCCAAGGAAGCCGACGCGGTCAAAGGGGTAAATCCTCACCCAGGCCCTTCCCACGATGTTCTCCCCAAGGATGACCCCCACGTCCGGGTCGCGGCTGTCGGAGCTCCCGTTCCGGTTGTCGCCCAGGACGAAATACTCGTCCTCGCCGAGCGTGATCGGCTCCGCCGCTATCCCGGGATCCACCATCGCCTCAAACCCGTACGATTCCTCCAGCTTTTCCCCGTCGATATAGATATTCCCGTCGTCGTCAATCTGGACCGTCTCTCCCGGAAGCGCGATGATGCGCTTGATATAGTAGGTGTCCTCTTCATGCAAGTAAGGGAACACGATAATATCGAAACGTTCCGGGCTATGGAACCGGTAGGAAATCTTATCCACGATCAGGTTGTCGCCATCGCTCAGCGTATGCTCCATGGAGCTCCCGCTCACTTGCGTGCGCTGCCCCACGAAATGGATGATCAGGAAGGTCAGGAAGAAAATAGCGGCGATGTACAAAAAGAAGCTCAGCACTTCCCTCAGCTTCCCTTTCCCCTCGGGCTTCGCGGGCTCTCCCGCGTCCGCGATGTCCTCCGCGGGATCCCCGGCTCCTTCGGGATCCCCGCTTTCCCGGTCCGCTCCATCCCCCGGCCGTTCCTCCCTATCCTCGTACTCTTCGTCCTTGTCCATGGCACTCCCTCCTCGCTCTCGCCATAAACCGCCATGATTCACGGCCAGCCATCCGCGCCTTTCCCAGAGACCGCTAGACCGCGCCCGTCAGCAATGCCGCCCGCCTGGCGCACCCGCACCGCTTCTTTCCCAGAGACCGCGCCGCCGCGCCCGCCCAAGACGCCGCCCTTTGCCCCGCCCATTCCTGGCAGGCCACTAAGCCGCGCCCGTCAGCAATGCCGCCCGCCTGGCGCACCCGCACCGCCCATTCCAAGAGGCCGCTAAGCCGCGCCCGCCCGGCGCGCTCACCCCGCCTCTTGCGGAAATTCCAGCGTGATCCGCCCCAGCCTGCCGCTGCGGAAATCCTCCAGCAGCAGCGCCGCCGCCTTGCCATAATCCGTCTCGTTCCCTTTCTTCACGCAATTGCGGCTCCTCGCGACCTGCGCCAGGATATCGGGCGGCTCCTCGCCCGCGTCCGCCTCATACCGTTCCCTTAAGGTATCCGGATAATATTCCCGCAAGATGCCAATCAGCTCTAAGGAAAGCTCGTCAATGTTAAGGATCTCGTCTTTCATCGACCCGATCAGGGCCAAATGCAGCCCCACGCGCTGGTCCTCGAATTTTGGCCACAGGATCCCGGGCGTGTCCAGCAGCTCCACGTCCTTGTTCAGGCGGATCCACTGCTTCCCCTTCGTGACCCCCGGCCGGTTTCCCGTCTTCGTGCAGGCCTTCCCGGCGTATGTATTGATGAACGTGGATTTCCCGACATTCGGGATGCCGACGACCATCGCGCGCACCGGGCGGTTCTTAATCCCCCGCCTCCTGTCGCGCTCCGTCTTCTCCTTGCACGCCTCCCGGATGGCGGCGCCCACCGCCTTCATCCCGGCCCTGCTCCTGGAATCCAGCCCGACCGTGAAATATCCCCGCTCCTTGAAATGTTCCGACCACTTCCGCGTCTGCTCGCGGCTCGCCAGGTCCGCCTTGTTCATGAGGATCAGCCTGGCCTTGTTCCTGCCCAGCTGGTCGATGTCGGGATTGCGGCTGCTGTAGGGAATCCGGGCGTCCACCAGCTCGATCACCAGGTCGATCAATTTCATGTCTTCCTGCATCTGGCGCCTCGCCTTCGTCATATGGCCGGGATACCATTGATAATCCATCCTTACGCCCACCTCATTTCAGAAACCCAATCCTGTTCCATGGCGAAACGACCATCCAGGCCTTCCCGATGATATGCTCGCGCTTCACGTTCCCTATGCTGGCATAACGGCTGTCCTCGCTGTTGTTGCGGTTATCCCCCAGCACGAAGAACTCATCCTCCCCCACGGTGATCTCCTCCTCCGCCAGCATCGCGTTCTCAATCGCCGCGACGGCGGCCGTCTCCTCGAACGCCTCCCCGTTCACATAGACGTTCCCGTCCTTAATCTGCACCGTGTCGCCCGGCGTGGCGATCACCCGCTTGACGTAGTAATGGGATTTCTCATTGCCGTTCGGCAGGAACACGACCAGGTCATTCTTCCCGGGGGAAAACAGCTTGTAGACGAACCGGTTGACCAATATGTTGTCCCCGTCCTCGAGCGTGGGATCCATGGACGCCCCCACCACGGGGACCCTAAACCCCACCAGGGACACCAGGATCACGGCGACCATCATGGTAAGCAGGATCTCCACTGTCCATGTGGCGATCTCCCGCAAAATCCCTACGTTGACCTTCTTCCTCTTGCGCTTGTTGAAACTCAGCCCCGCGCTTCTTCTTCCCATCCCAAATGCACCTGCCCGCGGCGGCCGCGCTCCCCGCGTCGATCGAGCGGGGTTTTTCGCGCACGGAATAAAAGGCACACATCACAACCGTGATGTGTGCGCCTCAGCCTGCCGCCGTCTTATCCGCTATCATGTCAGCTCCCTATCCGCTCCTTGACCTTCGCCCTCTTGCCTACGCGGCCCCTAAGGTAATTGAGCTTCGCGCGCCTTACCTTGCCGCGGCGGACGACCTCGATCTTCTCCACGTTCGGGGAATGGACCGGCCATGTCTTCTCGACGCCGACGCCGTTGGAGAACTTCCTCACCGTGAACGTCTCGCGGCTGCTCCCGCCCTGGCGCTTCAGGACAATCCCCTCGAACACCTGGACCCTCTCGCGGTTCCCCTCCTTAATCTTGCCATACACCCGGACCGTGTCCCCTACGCGGAAATCCGCGACGTCCGGCTTGAGCTGCTCCTTCTCGATATTCCTGATAATCTCACCTGCATTCATGCTGCGACCTCCTACTTTGATATCCCGATGTTCTTATGACTGGCGCGCCGGGATCCCGCCGCGATGCTCCCTAGCGGCTCCCTTCCCGTATGCGCCCCCGTCCGCCCTGCCGCGGATGGGACGCCGCGCCCTCTGCCACAGAGGACCATCGACTCACTGTCTCGCAAGGCAAGATTCTAACACAATCCCCTTGGAAAAGCAAGGGATTTTTCCCGCCCGCTACTCCTCGTACAGGAGGATCCGGATGGTGAAGACGCCTTTCTCCTCGTCCGCCTCGATGTCCATGTCGCCATGGACGCGCTCTAAGGCGTCCCGCATGGACGAAAGGCCGATGCCGTGCCGCCCCGGCTCCCGCTTGGTAGAGCAAAGCCGCCCCCCGCTGCCGTATTCCACCCCGTGCGCGAACGGGTTGCGGATCCGGATTTCCAGGCACCCTTTCCTGTAACGGGCCAGGACGTCCACATATCCGGGCCCGGGGACCGCCGCGGCGGCCTCGATGGCGTTGTCTAGTGCGTTTCCCAGGACGACGCAGAGCGTCTCGCCATCTAAGGAAAGCCCCTGCGGGACTTCCAGGGACGGCTTGAAATCAATCCCCATGGACAGGGCCGTCCCCATCTTGCCGTTGAGGATCCGGTCAAATAAGGAATTGCCGGTATCGACAGCGGTAGGCCCCGGGATGTCTCTCCCCAGGCAATGGCTGATGTAGCGGGAGATTTCCCGGTTGTCCTGGCTTTCGGCGAGTTCTTGCAGGTACAAAAGCCGGTTCTTGAAGTCATGCCGCGCCTTCTGCATTTCCCAGGCGGCGCCCTGCGCGCTTCCGGGACGCCCGAGCGCCGACTCTAACTGGCGCATGTGCTCGGCGGACGCTTTCTCCGTGCCCGCGCTGGAGGATAGCTGCGCGTAAACCGCGAACGCGCTCAGGTTGATGGCCAAAAGCAGGAGGGATGCAGGGAACAAGGAAGGGCTCGTGGGCCCCGTGGCGTGGAAAAGGAGGGAAATGAGGGCGACGCTCGCGACCGGGATGGTGAAAAGCGGCAGCCAGCGCAAGAGAGGGGGAGCGCAAACCAGGGCGCGCTCCATATGGGACGCCGGGAGGATGATGAGGAGGAGCAAGAGGGCGCCGGAAAGCGCGCTCGCGGCCAGCGCGGCGCCCCCGCCCGGATCGGCGCGCCGGGAAAGCAACAGGGAACTTAAGATCTCGACTAAGACCGCGACCGTGTTCCCCAAAGTGGCGAAAAACGCGATATTCAGGAAATGCCCCCGGTAGAGGAGGGCGCCGCCCAGCGCGAGGATGAGGGAATACAGGAAAAACGCGGGCAGGCTCCGGCTCCCGCAATGCCCCGCGAGCATCAGGGCCGCGCAAAATACGCCGCCCCGCACGGCGGCCGCCGCCGCGGGCGCGATCCGCCTGCTTCGGAAAAAGCTGTGGAAATATGCCCTGGCGATCCCGAAAGACGCCAGGCAGCTGATTGTCACCGGCAAATAAGAAATCATAATCGCTCCATCATTTGGAAATATTGCTGCCGGATGCTTTTCCGGCGCTTCTCGCTGATTCCCAGTTCCGTGCCGTCGTCCAACGTCACCTTGGAATAGCTCATCTTCTTAATATGCTGCAAATTCACCAGGAAGGACTGGTGGATCCTAAGGAAAGGCGGGCTGGCGTTCTTAAGGCTCGACTCGATCTCGCTTAATTTCTTCTGCTGGTAGAACGGCCCGCCGTTTTCCGTATGTATGGCAACCATGTGCCTGCTGCTCTCGAAATAGGAGATCTCATGGATTGGGATGGCATGGAACGCCCTGCGGAAGCGGAAAGAATAGACCTGGCTGCAGGCCAGGCACCGCTCGACCGCCTTGGAAAGGATTTCCCAGAATTGCCCCGGGTCTATGGGCTTCCCGATGAAGCGGAATGTCTCCACCTCGAAAAGGGCGGGGCAGTAGGAAGGGTGGCCGGACACATAGATGATGATCGACTGGATGCTGCGCTCTCTGATTTTCCGGGCGACCGTGATCCCGTCCATGCCCGCCATCTCGATGTCTAAGAAGATGATGTCGTACCCGTCCCCCTTGCGGATGCTGTCCCATAAGCCCTGCCCGTCAAAAAAACTGCTTGCCTGGAAGCGCATGGAAGTCCCCTCGAAGAACCGGCTTATCAGGTCCTCCATCTCGGAAGTGGCGGGAAGGTCGTCGTCACATATCGCGATATTAATCATTTTGCCCCCTTAGCAGAAACTGGATCATCTTGTCAATCATCCTCTGGTTCTCGGAGGAAAGCTGCCGGTAACGGGAGTAATACTCATACAGCCGATTCATGGAAGAAGGGTTCTCATCTTTTTGTACGTACAAATCCGCCTTGAGCTTGTACTCTGTCTCGCAGAGGAGGTAGTCGACGGAAACCCCGAATTTCCTCGCCAACGAAATCAGGACGTCGCTCGTAGGCTCCGCCTTCCCAAGCTCGATCTTGCTGATGAGGTTCTGGGAGCATCCTATCTCCATAGCCAATCCGGATTGCGTCATCTTTTTCTCCAGCCTAAGTTCCTTGATTCGGGTTTCCATGGAATTACCTCCGCTACGATTAGTTTACACAAGATTAGGATGCGTGATACGCCAAATGGATTCTGCGACGAACCCATATGGCGTAGGCCGCATAGGCGCCATGAGGGCCAAAAACAGCAAAAATCACAGGGCATCCGATTAAAAATGCCCCGGAACCACGTAAAAATGCCTGGAAAGGAAAAACCTACGAGAAACGTGCTATCCTTGGTTACGCGAAAGGCGCCGGGCACATCGCGGGCCCCCGCAGGATGGATATAATGATATAAAAGGCGCGGGATAGTGGTTTTTCTTATCCCATATCTTCTTTCAGAATTGACTGAAATCCGGTTTATCTCATGTCTTTTGCGAGCTTTTCCAATCCTCGCAAAAAGAATCCTATTCCAACTGCTTATGTTTCACTCAACAACCAAACTCTTTTTAAAATCTTACCAAAAATAGAATATGACTACCCGGCGCCTTTCATATACTTTGCCATGCGCAGGAAGGAGTGATGTGATCTGACAAATCCCGCCCGCGGCTAAGCCGCGCGGCCGGGCAAAAAGCAACCGGCGCTTCGCGCCTTAATCATAACTCACCGTAAGGAGGGATTGGATGAAAGAAAAATGGAAAATCTTCCTCTTTGCCGCCGCGCTTGCCACGGCAGCGGGGGTATGGGGGAATTGCGTGGGCGCGTGGGCCGCGCCCGAAACCGCGGCATCTGAAACCGCGCGGGCAGACGAAACCGCGCAGCAAGAAGCCATACAGGCGACAAAGGGCTCACCTCGCAAAGAGGCGGAAGCCCCCGAAACCGCGCCGCCTAAGGCCGCTCAGGCAGACGATGGCGCGGCATGCGAAACGGGGGAAGCCCCAGAAACCGCGCCGCCCGAGACAGAGGCACCCGAAACCGTGCCGCAAGGTGCCGCTCAGGCAGACGAGACCGCGGCATGCGAAACGGGGGAAGCCCCAGAAACCGCGCCGCCCGAGGCCACACAGGCAGACGAGACCGCGGAGCGCGAAACGAGGGAAGCCCAAGGGGATTCGCCACGAGAGGCGGACAAAAACCTTGAAAGCGCACCGCAAGACGACGCGCAGACGCCCGAAAATACATCGCCCGAAACAGGGGAAGCCCCCGTAGGATCGACGCCCGTGGAAGGCATTGCCTCGGAAACAGCGCCATCTGATGGCCCGCAGGCAACAGAGGGCGCACAGCGCAAAGGGAACGTCCTGACGGAAGAGAAAGCCCAGTCTTTCCACGAGCCCGCCTCGCTGGGCAGCGATTACACGACGGACGAGAATTGGTCGAAGACAGGATACCATTTAGAGAAAGATCGTGAAGTGAACTGCACGCATGACCAGGCTGACAAGCTCTCGACGATTTACTGCGACATGAGTGGTTTGAAGCCGGATGCGGATCAGCTGAAAAAAAACATCAAGCTGACGGGGAAG
>CAZOLD010000032.1:2815-11962 GCA_964580595.1 uncultured Eubacterium sp. | reverse complement strand
CTTGCGCCACATCGAAGATCCCATCGTATTTCTGCTTTTTTTCTTCCATCTGGCTTAGAATCCGGTCCAGCTCCTCATCCGTCTCGGAAATTTCCTGCACCATCTGGCGATAATGCCTATCGCCTCCCATTTCCTCGCGATAATGGCGCAAGGCCTCGGAAATGGGGCCCGCGATATCGTCCACGAGGGAAAACGGCTTCACGACCAGCTTATAAACTTGCAGCTGGTTGAAGATATCCAATACTTCATCCACCCCCCGCACTTGCATGATCGCGATCTTAACCGTGTCTGGGGAAATCATCCCAACCATGCGCATCGCTTCCGCGCCGGACATGATGGGCATGTCCATCTCGCAAGCGAACACGGCTACAGGGTTGGAAGACAAATATTGAAGGGCAGCCTCCGGCTGCTGGAAAAACTGGATATTCGCGTCTTCCTGGAAATTCGTCAGAAAAAGCTTGTATTTCTGAATCCATTTCGGGTCGTCGTCTAGGATTATGACATTCTCCATGCTTCTCCCACCTTTTTTCATGGTTCCAATGGCCACATGGTCAGGAAGGGCTGTGGTCGGGAACCGGCATATAAATAAAATTGCACTTCGTCACGTCGGAACTCATTCCATATTGGTCCACTAAGATAACGGAAAGGATGTTGTTCCCTTCCGGAACCGCGATGGGCTGGGAATAGCGGGCGGAGCGCTCCGTGGGGACAGATCCGTCCCACGTGTAATAGGCCTCGCATCCTTCCGGCACGTAAACCGATATCGACTGCGGGCCGGAGAAATTCCCGCCGTCCGGCGTCACCCTAGGAGGGGCCGGCTTCTGCCGCGCGACCCGGTACGTCCCTGCCGTCTCCTCGCTGTAAATCCCGTATTCGTTGCAGGCAACCGCCCGGATTAAGAGCTCGTCCCCCGGCATGGCGGAAATGGGCCCTGAATACGCCGTCCCTTGCTTCGGATCCGACCCGTCCGTCGTGTAATAGGCCGTGCATCCCTCCTCGCAGGAAATGCGGATCTCGGTCTCTAGGGTGAAATCCCCGCCTTCCGGATACAAGGCAGGCGGATCCGCCAGGTAATCGTCAAATAAATCCCTTACCTCTTTCCCCGCGTCTTCAAACAATCCCAGGATGGAATCGTAATCCTTCCTGTCCGCGTAAATCCGGATCAGCTTAGCATACGCTTCCCGGTTTTCCCCATCTTCCTTGATAATTTCCTTTAGCGTTTCCGCCGCCTCTAGCGGCTCATCCTGCAAAAGCTGGATTTCCGCAAGGGAAAAACGCGCCTCTACGCTGGAACTGTCCAATTCCAGGGCGCGGGATAAGCATTCTCTCGCACCGGCGTAATCCCCTTCCTTTTCGTATTTCGCCGCCTGTCCCATCTGGTAACCGTAAGAATTTTGGTTGGCATACCCGGACGCGAACGCCAGCACGGCAATCAGCGCCGCTAAGGCCGCTATCGAAAAAAGGGACCATTTCAAGGAAACCCCCTTCTTGTGTTTCCCCGCCACCGGCTTCGCGGTTTTCTTCTTCTCATGCGCGCGCTGCTTCTTTCTGTCTGGTTCCTCCGGTTCCTGCCCGCGCGCCTCTTCCCGCTTTGCCATCGTGGCTTCCCCGCGCCCATCCCCGGCCAGTTTCGCGGCATTCTTCCCAAAGGTTTCCTCCTCTTTCTCTTTTAGCACTCCCCGCAAGAAATCATCTTCTAACAGGTTGTAATCGGAAACGATCTGGGCCTCCTTCCCGCAAGCGGAGCAATATACGCAGCCTACTCGGATTTCGGCCCCGCAATTCGCACACTTCATTTCCTACCCCTCTTTTATGCCCTGCACGCAGTTGCTCATCAGCATCGCGATCGTCATAGGGCCCACCCCGCCCGGCACGGGCGTAATGGCGGACGCTATCCCTTGCACTTCGTCAAAATTCACGTCGCCGCATAACTTGCCGTCTTCCCCCCTGTGGATGCCGACGTCTATGACAACGGCCCCCTCTTTGACGTATTCCGCGCCGATATGACGCGGCTTCCCCATCGCGACAATCAGGATATCCGCCTGCCTGCAGATCTCTGGGAGATTTCTTGTCTTAGAATGCGTCACCGTGACCGTGGCGTTTTCCCGGAGCATCAAAAGCGCCATTGGCTTGCCCACGATATTGCTCCTGCCTACGATGACGCAATGCTTCCCCGCGATTTCCACGCCGGAACGCTTCAAAAGCTGGATCACTCCCGCGGGCGTGCAGGGAACGAAGCCTTTCCCGCCAATCACCAGCGCCCCCACGTTTCGCGGATGGAAGCCATCGACATCTTTTTCCGGGCTGATTGCTAAGATGACCTTTTCCTCGCGTATGTGGCCGGGAAGAGGGAGCTGCACCAAAATCCCCTTCACCCTGTCTTCCCCGTTCAGCTTCCCAATCAAGGCCAAAAGCTCCTCCTCGGTTGTCTCTTCCGGGAGCTCATAGGATAACGACTCAATCCCGACATAGGCGCAGGCATTTTTCTTGTTCCTGACGTAAATGCTAGACGCGGCGTCCGAGCCTACCTGTATGACCGCCAAGGCTCCCGTTTTCCCCGCCGCCTTGCATGCCGCCGCCTCTTCCCTAAGCTCGTCCTTAATTAGGCCCGAGATTTTCTTCCCATCTATGATTGCCGCCATGATCCCCTCCTAAATTTGCCGTATTCCGCCGGAAAAGCGCACAAGCGCCCACGCCAGACGCCGCGCCTCCGGCTAGAACAGCCCCGTAATCTTGCCTTCGTTGTCTACGTCAATCTGGTAGGCCGCGGGCGATTTCCCCAGCCCTGGCATCGTCATGATCGCCCCCGTCACCGCCACGACGAAACCCGCGCCGGCCGAGGCATAGGCCTCCCGCACATGGAGGGTGAACCCTGTCGGGCAGCCCAGCTTCGTCTGATCGTCCGACAGGGAATACTGCGTTTTCGCCATGCATACGGGAAAGCTTCCCATGCCAAGCGATTCCATCCTCTCCAGCTCCTTAGACGCGGATGGGGAATAGGTCACGGCGCCCGCGCCGTAAATCTCCTTCGCGATGGTCTCAATCTTATCCTTCAAAGGCAGGCCGTCCTCATAAAGCAGCTTGAAATGGGCGGGCTTGCTTTCAAGGATCTCCAATATTTTCTCCGCAAGCTCGACGCCGCCCTCACCGCCATGCTCCCACACCCTTGACAACGCGAACTCGCAGCCATGCTCCTTGCAGAAGTGCTCGACAAAACCAACTTCATCCTCCGTGTCCGTAAGGAAGGCATTCAGCGTGACCACGACAGGCACGCCATACTTGCGCAAGTTCTCAATGTGCTTCCCCAGGTTCGCGATCCCTTCCCGCAGCGCCGGCAGGTTTTCCCTGGAAAGCTCCTCTTTGGGGACCCCGCCGTTGTATTTTAAGGCGCGCACGGTGGCTACCAGCACGACGACGTCCGGATGCAAGCCAGCCATGCGGCATTTAATGTCCATGAATTTCTCCGCGCCCAAATCCGCGCCGAATCCTGCTTCCGTCACGACATAATCCGCCAGCTTCAAGGCCGCTTTCGTCGCGCGGACGCTGTTGCATCCGTGCGCGATATTCGCGAAGGGGCCGCCATGCACGATTGCCGGCGTGTGCTCCAAAGTCTGTATGAGGTTCGGCTGAATGGCATCTTTCAAAAGGGCCGCCATCGCGCCCGTAGCCTTCAAATCCTTCGCCGTGACCGGGTTCCCGTCAAAATCGTACGCCACGATGATCCGGTCCAGCCTCGCTTTCAAGTCAGCCATGTCTTCCGCCAGGCAAAGCACCGCCATGATCTCGGACGCGACAGTAATGACGAAATGGTCTTCCCGTACCATGCCGTCAGCCTTGCTCCCCAGCCCAACGACAATGTTGCGCAAGGAGCGGTCATTCATGTCCATGCACCGTTTCCAAACCACCTGCCTGGGGTCAATCCTCAGCTCGTTCCCCTGTTGGATATGGTTATCCAGCAAAGCGGCAAGCAGGTTGTTCGCGGAAGTGACCGCATGGAAATCCCCGGTGAAATGCAAATTCAGATCCTCCATGGGAACGACCTGCGCATACCCGCCCCCGGCCGCGCCGCCTTTTATGCCAAAGCACGGGCCTAAGGACGGCTCGCGCAACGCTAAGACCGCTTTCTTCCCCATCCTGCCGAAAGCCTCGCCAAGCCCGATGCTCGTCGTCGTCTTTCCTTCCCCCGCCGGGGTAGGGTTGATTGCCGTCACCAGGATCAGCTTCCCGTCTTCGTTCCCTTTGATTCGCTCCATGAGGCCGTCGGAAAGCTTCGCCTTGTACTTCCCGTACAGCTCCAGCTCATCCTCCATGATGCCCAGCTGGGCGGCCACATCCTTGATATGCGCCATTTTCGTTTCCTGTGCGATTTGAATATCTGTTTTCATGGAATCCTCCCGTTTCATGAGCCGCAACCCAGGTTACGGCGAAAACCTGCTTCCCCACCCGAGCGCGGGCCTGCCCTCCCCTGCCGCGGAATTTAGCTTTCGGCCACGTATTCCTCGAACTCTTCCGGCGACATCAAGATCTTCCGAGGCTTCGTGCCCTCTTCCGCGCTCACCACGCCGGCTTCCTCCAATTGGTCCATGATGCGCGCGGCCCGGTTGAAGCCGACCCGGAACATGCGCTGCAGCATCCCAATCGTCGCTTTCTCCTTCTCTATCACGAATTTCCCCGCTTCCACGAAATAGTCATCCCTGCTGTCCTTCCCGCCCCCCGGGCCGTTACCCGCATTCCCGACGGACGCGGAGTTGACCTTCTCTGTGACCGCCTCATCATAGGATGCCATGCTTTGCTGTTTCAGGAAATCCACGACTGCCTCTACCTCAGTGTCCGACACGAAAGGCCCCTGGACGCGCAACGGCTTCGGGTACCCCTGGGGATAGAACAGCATGTCGCCGTTCCCCAGCAATTTCTCGGCTCCAACCATATCCAGGATGGTTCTGGAATCTATGCCAGAGGAAACCGAGAAGGCAATCCTTGACGGCATGTTTGCCTTGATCAATCCGGTGATGACATCCACCGACGGGCGCTGCGTGGCTATGATCAAATGGATGCCCGCCGCCCTCGCCAGCTGCGCCAAGCGGCAGATGGCGTCTTCCACGTCGCCTGGCGCGACCATCATAAGGTCCGCCAATTCATCCACGATGACGACAATCTGGGGCATTTTCTGAGGCTTCGTGCCGTCCTCAACGTCGGAAATGGCTTCCACTTTCCTGTTGTATCCCTTCAAGTCCCTGACCTGGTAATCCGAAAATTTCTGGTAGCGGTCCGTCATCTCGGAGACCGCCCAATGCAGCGCCCCGGCCGCCTTCTTCGGATCCGTGACCACCGGGATCAGCAAATGCGGTATCCCGTTGTATACGCTAAGCTCCACGACCTTCGGATCGATCAATATCAGCTTGACGTCCTCCGGGTTCGCCTTGTAGAGGATGCTCATGATAATCGTGTTGATACATACAGACTTTCCCGATCCGGTCGCGCCAGCAATCAAAAGATGCGGCATCTTGGCGATGTCCGCCACGATGACTTTCCCGCCGATATCCTTCCCGGCCGTGAAGCAGATATTGGACTTGTGGTTCCTAAATTCTTCCGACTCTATCATGTCCCGGAAACGTACCATGACCTTCTCTTTGTTCGGAACCTCGATTCCGACCGCCGCCTTGCCGGGAATGGGAGCTTCTATGCGGATGTCCGTCGCCGCTAAGTTCAGCTTGATGTCGTCCGCTAAGTTGACGATCTTGCTGACCTTGACGCCCATCTCAGGCTGCAGCTCATAGCGCGTGACGCTAGGCCCGCAGCTCACATCCGTTATGGTAACATTGACGCCGAAATTTTTCAATATCTGCTGCAGCTTCAAGGCTGTTTCCTGCAAATTTTTCTCTGAATCGCCCTGCTCGTTCCCGCCCTTTTCCAATAAGGAGACGGGGGGAAATACGTACGGCTTCCCGCCAGGCTCCCCCGCCGCGCTTTCCGGGTCATAATCCGCCGTCGCGGCACCCCCCGCGCCGTTCGTGTTGGCGCCAAACGCCTCATCGATCTCCGCCATGCTATCCGGGCCAAGGCCTAAGTCCTGGCTGGCCTGGCCCGCGGCATCCGCTGCGCCGCCCGCGTTGGCACAAGACGCCTCATCAATCTCCGCCATGCTATCCATTCCGGGACCCATGTCCCATCTGGCCTGGCCCGCGGCATCCACTGCGCCGTTCGCGTTGGCGCCAGACGCCTCATCGAGCTCTGCCATGCTATCTGAGCCAGGACCCATGTCCCATCTGGCCTGGCCCCTAGCATCCCTCGCGCCTCCCGCCTGTGTGGCATCCCCGGAACTTAGGATTGATGAGAGGATATCGTCGATGTCATCATCCAAGGGATCTTTCGCATCGCCCGGATTGCGCGGGGAATCCATCAAGGCGGCGGGACGCGCTTCCATTTCCGTGCCGTCTGGCAAAGGAGGGATCCCCCCGTAAACGTCGGATTCCCCAAGGCCTTCCGCGATACCCGGCGCAGCCGCCATTTCCCGGGAAGCGTCTGCTCGCTGACCTTCCCCACCGCCTTCGATTTTCCCTATGCTCCCATACTCCGGAAACGGCTCCGGCTCGTCAAACCCCGGAATGGAAAGCGAGGGAAATCCTTCTTCCCTCACGGGCTCAGGCGGTTTCTTTCGCTTGGGAGTCCGACGCACCTTCTCCGTGACAACCGGCTCAGAAATGGCTTCCGCCACGAACTCATCCAGATCCTTCTCTTCCTCCTCCGGGGCCAGCTCTTTTAAGTCGTCTGGGCCAGGATCCGCGGGCGACGGCTGATCCGGAGCCTTTAACTCGCTGATATTCCCGGATGATGCAGCATTTTCTGGCGGAATCCTCGTGTCAAAGGACACGCCTGCCACCTTCTTATCCATGCGGCGCGGCTTTCCCCCTTCCCTTCTCCGCTCCTTCGTATCCTGCTGTTCTTCCGTCTCTTCCTTGGCTTTGCCGCGTTTTTTGCGGCCATCCCGCTTGGTACGCCCCCGGAAGAAATTTCCCGCAATCAGCACGAAGGAAATGATGAGCAAGGCAATGTCAATCACGTAAGCGCCGACAACCCCCACGGCCGGGCAAAGCAGGCTCGCAAGCAGGCCGCCGACCGCCCCGCCTCCAGTCCGGTTCTCCGCGTCATGGAGAAACGCGTCCACGACCCCAAAGTCGGCGGCCTCCCCCCATATCATCTCCAAGAGCTGGCACAGGAAGAGCAGGAAAACCACTCCCGCCACTAATTTTATCACGTACGCGAACCCGTTCCCCCGGTTGATCACGAAGAAAACGGCGCCTATGAAAAAGCAAACGGGGAAAATATAGGCAGCCAAGCCAAACAGGCCGAAGCTCACGAAGCTGGCTTTCTCCCCAAGGAAGCCGCCAATCCCGAAGTTGCTGATAAACAAGAATATGCACGCCGCGAGGATGACCAAAAGGGCGATCCAGCTTCGGAAAGAAGATCCCGCGCTTTCCTTCGCGCCGGACCCGCCATTCTTCCCTTTGCCCGCCGCGCTCATTTTTGACGGGCATCCCTTCGCGTTCCTATTTCTCGATGCCATGGAATCCTCCTAAAAAGTCTATTCCGAGAGTCCTAAGGCATTTTTTAAGGAAACGCCGATGCGGCATTTCCTTAATCGCTTAGCACTCTCCCATCATGTATTTATACAATCCCTCGTATCGGAACTTCGACGCGTTCCAAGAGTAGTCGTTAGCCATCGCGCGGTCAATCATCTGGTTCCACTGGCGCTTCTTGTCGAAGAAAATCTGTTTGGAATAATTGATGACCTTAAGCATTTCCTCCCCGTTGTAATTTGAAAAAGAGAACCCATCCCCCACGTTGTCATATTCGTTAAACGGCTGCACGGTATCTTTCAATCCCCCTGTCTCGCGAACGATCGGGATCGTCCCGTACCGGAAGGAAATCAGCTGCGTGAGGCCGCAAGGCTCGAAGCGGGACGGCATCAGGAACGCGTCCGCCGAGGCGTAGAGCTTATGGGCCAGCTCGTCCGAATAACAGATGTTCGCGGAAATCTTGTCCGGGTACTTCCATGCGAAATGGCGGAACATATTCTCGTATTGGGCATCGCCCGTGCCTATGACGACGAGCTGCGTATAATCGTCGATGATGCGCTCGATCACGAAATTGATCAAATCCAGGCCCTTCTGATCCGTCAGGCGGGAGATCAAGCCTATCATGTACCGTTTCTTGTCCTGGGCAAGCCCTAGATCCTGCTGGAGCTTTTCTTTGTTCAGGGCTTTTTTCTTCCTGTGGTTGGAAGCGTCGTAGTTCACGTAGATCTTGTCGTCTGTCGCCGGATTGTAGACATCATAGTCAATCCCATTGACGATGCCTTGCATATCCATATGCCTCGCGGAAAGCAGGCCGTTGAGGCCCTCGCCGTAAGTATCCGTCTGGATTTCCTTCGCGTAGGTATCGCTGACGGTCGTGATATAATCCGCATACACCAAGCCGCCTTTTAGCATGTTCGCGTCCTTCTTGAACTCCAGCTTGTCCGGCACGAACAGATCCGTCGGGAATCCTGTCAACCCCTTGATGGTCTTCACATCCCAAATTCCCTGGAATTTCAAATTATGGATGGTGATGATGGATTTCATCCCCCAGAAAAACATATCCCCCTGGAACTCGGTCCTAAGGTACACCGGGATAAATCCGGTCTCCCAATCATGGCAATGGATAATCTGCGGCTGGAAATTAATCAGCGGGAGCATGGAAAGCACGGCCTTGTCGAAAAAGATGAATTTCTCAATGTCAAACCGGATATTCCCATAAGGCAGGAAACAGTTGAAATATTCCTGGTTGTCAATGAAATAATAGGTAATCCCGTCCAGCTTGTAGCGCAGGACGCCGACGTATTTGTTCTGGATATAGCTCCCGCAGCTCATGTAAAAATGCGTGACGTACTCGAACTGATTCCTCCATTTCTCGGGAATGCAGGTATAATTCGGGATAACCACGCGGATATCCCATTCGTCCTTGTCAAATTCCTTCGGAAGCGCGCCGCACACGTCCGCTAAGCCTCCCGTCTTGATGAAAGGAACGCATTCCGATGCTGCAAACAGAATCTTTCTCATATGAATTTCCTCCCTTAACCCATTGCCAATGCCTGCTCCAAATCTCCGA
>CAZOLD010000032.1:0-2715 GCA_964580595.1 uncultured Eubacterium sp. | reverse complement strand
TCTCATATGAATTTCCTCCCTTAACCCATTGCCAATGCCTGCTCCAAATCTCCGACAAATCCTCGGCATTATCGATTCCCAATAAACCCCCATGCCCCGCAAGCGGGGCGCCGCCATGGATGAAAGCCCATGGATTGCTCCGCATGCCCATTGCGGCCGAGCTTTCAGAGTAAAAAGGACGCCATGCCTAGCCGGCCCCCGCGGCTGTCCGTCCCAAACCTGTCCGTCCTAGGTAACCAAGCTACGTCCATTCTAGCATAAGAACGCCTATAAAGCTAGGATAATTTTCCCCGTCGGGCCGGTAACGGGCCCTAAGCGCCGCGGAAACGGCCTTCTCCCCTACTTGACCACGAGGTTGATGATCCTGCCCGGCACATAGATTTCCTTTACGACATTTCCGGAAAGCCTGTCCCCTAACGCCTCTTTCCCGGCGGCAATGGCGTCGTCCTTCGCGGCCCCCACCGGAAGCGTTACCGTGGCGCGAGTCTTGCCGTTGACTTGGACGGCAAGCTCCACCATGTCCTCCACGGTCTTCTCCTCGTCGTACTTCGGCCATTCCTGCTGGTAAATCCGGCCGGGATAGCCGCAGGATTCCCACAATTCCTCCGTAATATGGGGCGCGACCGGGTTCAACAAGGTCAAAAACGTGGCGAACTCCCCCCTGCTGACGCTCCCCGCCTTGGAAAAATCATTCAAAATCGTCATCATGGCCGCGATTGCCGTATTATATTTCAAGTTCTCGTAATCCGAGCTAACTTTCTTAATCAGCCGGTGCATCTTCGTCTCAAATTCCGGGCGGAAGCCATCGCCGTCCGTGAGGATGTCCGAAAGCTTCCAGACACGCTCTAAGAACCTGCGGCAACCCTTCACGCCGTTCTCCGACCAAGAGGCGCTAAGCTCGAACGCGCCGATGAACATTTCGTAAGTCCTTAGCGTGTCCGCCCCATAATCCCTCACGATATCGTCCGGATTGACGACATTGCCGCGGGACTTCGACATCTTCTCGCCATTCTCCCCCAGGATCATGCCATGCGAGGTGCGCTTCCGGTATGGCTCGGGCGTGGGCACGATCCCTTGGTCATAAAGGAAACGATGCCAGAATCGGGAATACAGAAGATGCAGCGTCGTATGCTCCATGCCGCCATTGTACCAGTCAACCGGCAGCCAATACTCCAGGGCCTCTTTGCTTGCCAGCGCCTCTTTGTTCTTCGGATCCGCATATCGCAGGAAGTACCAGGATGAGCCCGCCCATTGCGGCATGGTATCCGTTTCCCGCTTCGCGGGTCCTTTGCAGCAAGGGCAGGTCGTGTTCACCCAATCCGTCATCGCCGCTAACGGCGATTCCCCGTTATCTGTCGGCATATAGCTGTCCACCTCTGGGAGCATGAGCGGAAGCTCGCTTTCCGGCAGCGGCACATATCCGCATTTCTCGCAATGCACGATGGGGATTGGCTCCCCCCAATACCGCTGGCGGGAAAATACCCAGTCGCGGAGCTTATAGTTTGTCTTGCCCCGCCCAATCTTCTTTTCCTCCAGGTAGCGGATCATCTCCTTTTTCGCTTCCTCTACCTCCAGGCCGTCCAGGAAGCCAGAATTCACAAGCTTCCCGGTAGCCACGTCCGTATACGCTTCCTTTTGGACATCCGCCCCGCCTTCCACGACCTCTATGATCGAAAGGCCGAACTTCTTCGCGAATTCCCAGTCACGGGTATCGTGCGCCGGAACCGCCATGATCGCCCCCGTGCCATAGCTCATGAGGACATAATCCGATACCCAAATCGGGATTTCCTTCCCATTAGCCGGATCAATCGCCGACAGCCCGTCGATCTCCACGCCCGTCTTTTCCTTTGCCAGCTCGGAACGCTCAAAGTCGGATTTGCGCGCTGCCTGCTCGCGGTAGGCAAGGACCTCCTCCCAGTTGCGGATCTCATCTTTATATTTGTCCAAAATCGGATGCTCCGGCGAAACGACCATGTAGGTCGCGCCAAACAGCGTGTCCGGCCTTGTCGTGTAGACGGTCAGCTTCTCGTCCTTGCCCGCAATCGGGAAATCCACTTCCGCGCCCTGGCTCTTCCCAATCCAGTTCCGCTGGGATACCTTCACGCGCTCGATATAGTCCACATCATTGAGCCCATCCAGGAGCTTTTCGGCATAATCCGTGATTTTCAGCATCCACTGGCTCTTGACCTTACGCACGACGGGCGAGCCGCACCGCTCGCAGACGCCGTTCACGACCTCCTCGTTAGCCAGGCCAACCTTGCAGGAGGTGCACCAGTTAATCGGCATCTCTGATTTGTAGGCAAGCCCCGCGTCAAACAATTTAAGGAAGATCCATTGGGTCCATCGGTAGTAATCCGGGTCCGTCGTATTGACTTCCCTGTCCCAGTCAAAGGAATATCCGAGGCCCTGGAGTTGCTTCTTGAAGCGCTTCACGTTATTCTCCGTGACAACTTTCGGATGAATCTTGTTCTTGATGGCATAATTCTCAGTCGGCAGGCCAAACGCGTCCCAGCCCATCGGGAAGAGGACATTGTACCCTTGCATCCTGCGTTTCCTCGCCACGATATCGAGGGCGGTGTACGGCCTTGCATGCCCTACGTGCAGCCCCTGGCCGGAGGGGTAGGGGAATTCGACCAGCGCGTAATACTTTGGCTTGGAATAATCATCCGACGCCGCGAACGCCTTCTCCTCATCCCAAATCTTCTGCCACTTCTC
>CAZOLD010000031.1:0-12020 GCA_964580595.1 uncultured Eubacterium sp. | reverse complement strand
TATACGATGTCATTGTCTTCCCTGTCCGCCGGGGTCGGGGTCGCGGGAGCCGCGAGCGACGTCCCTAGCCCGTCCGCGGGCAGGGCGGTCACGCACATCGCCGCCGTCAAGATGCCGGCCGCTAACTTGTTCCAAAATGACCTTGCCTCTTTCTTCATCACGATTCTCCTTTCTTTTCTATTTTTCATTTTTCCTGATGTTCGTTTTTCCTTTAGATTTCTTTATCTTCGTTATCTTCGTTTTCTTCCTTTTCCTCCGTCACTCCCTGAATTTCCATCCCTTCTTTCTCGTTTTCCTCCTTTTCCTCATGGTCTTCCTGTTCTTCCGTTACTTCCTGTCCTTCTTTTTCTTCCTGTACCTCCGTTACCTTCTGGCTTTCGTTCCCTTCTTCCTCTTTCTCTTCCTGAACCTCCGTTACTTCCTAGTTCTCATTCCCTTTTTCCTCTTCCTGTTCCTCCGTCGTTTCCTGTTTTTCTATCCCTTCCGCTTCTTTTCCTTCTCCTTCCTCCTCTCCATCTTCTGCTTTCTGCCCTTCCTGATCCATCAAGGATTTATCTTCCCGTACTTTCGCGATGCTGGCCACCGTGATATTCTCGTCTAAATCCATCAGCTTCACGCCCGACGCCATGCGCCCCTGGATGGAAATACCGTCCACCCTCATGCGTATGATGATGCCCTCCGTCGTGATCATCATGATCTCATTGTCGCGGTTGACAGCCTTGACGCCCACGATGTTGCCTGTCTTTTCCGTGATCTTATAGCATTTCACGCCTTTCCCGCCTCGCCTTTGGGCGGTGAACTCGTCGATTCCCGTCAATTTCCCGATGCCGTTCTCGCTCACGATCAGGAGGAATTCCCCCTGCGTATCCATCTGCATCCCCACGATTTCATCCCCTGGAGCCAGATTCATGGCGATGACCCCTATGGAATTCCTGCCCATGACCCTGACGTCCGTCTCATGGAAGCGGATGCATTTCCCATATTTCGTGACCATGAGGATATCCTTCGTGCTGTCCGTGCGCTTGACCTCGATCAGCTCGTCCTCTTCCCGCAGAATGATGGCCGCCAGCCCTTTTTTCCTCACGTTCGCGAATTCCTTGATGGGGGTTCTCTTCACGATGCCCTTTTTCGTCGACATGAACAGGTACTGATCCTCGCTGTATTCCCGGATGGGGATGACCGCCGATATCTTCTCCCCCGGCATGAGCTGCAAGAGGTTCACGATCGCCGTCCCCCGGGCCGTCCTGCCCGCCTCCGGTATCTCATACGCCTTGATGCGGTAAACCCTCCCCAGGTTCGTGAAGAACATGAGATAATGGTGGGTGGTCGTCATGAGGAGTTCCTCAATGTAGTCGTCCTCGATCGTGTTCATTCCCTTGACGCCCTTGCCGCCCCTGTTCTGGCTCTTGAAGTTATCCACGTTCATCCGCTTGATGTATCCTAAGTTCGTCATGGCGATGACGGTATTCTCCATCGGGATCAGATCCTCCGCGGAAATGTCGAATTCCTCATACCCGATGGATGTCCTCCGCTCGTCCCCGTATTTATTTGAGATTTGCGTGATTTCTTCTTTGATCACGCCTAAAAGCTTGTTCTCGTCCGCCAGGATGGCCTTCAGCTCCCCGATCAATTCCATTAATTTCTTGTACTCGTCCTCGATCTTGTCCCGTTCCAGCCCGGTTAGGGAACGCAGCCTCATGTCCACGATGGCCTGCGCCTGCTCTTCGGACAGCGCGAACCTTTCCATCAACCGCGCCTTGGCGTGAGCCGTGTCCTCGCTGCTACGCACGATCTGGATGACCTCGTCGATATTGTCAAGCGCGATCAGCAGTCCTTCTAAGATATGGGCGCGTTTTTCCGCCTTGTCCAGGTCGAAACGCGTCCTGCGCGTGACGACGTCCTCCTGATGGGTCAGGTAATGCTCCAGCATATCCTTCAAGTTAAGGATTTTCGGCTCGTTGTTCACCAGGGCAAGCATGATTACCCCGAACGTGTCCTGGAGCTGCGTATGCTTATATAACTGATTTAAAATCACGTTTGCGTTCGCGTCCTTGCGCAATTCGATGCAAATGCGCATCCCGTCGCGGTTCGACTCGTCGCGCAGGTCCGTAATCCCGTCGATCCTCTTGTTCTTGACCATCTCCGCGATTTTCTCAATCAGCCTGGCCTTGTTCACCATATAGGGGAGTTCCGTCACCACGATGCGGCTCTTCCCGTTTTGCATGGGCTCGATGTCCGTCACGGCGCGTACTTTTATCTTCCCCCGCCCCGTCCGGTAGGATTGCTCGATCCCCGCCGTGCCCAATATCCTGCCGCCCGTCGGGAAATCCGGCCCTTTCACGATGCCCAAAAGCTCCTCGATCGTGGTGTCCTTCCCCTCGATGCGGTTATCTATGATTTTCACGACGGCGTCGACCACTTCCCGCAGGTTGTGGGGCGGGATGTTCGTCGCCATCCCGACGGCGATCCCCGTCGTCCCGTTGACTAAAAGGTTCGGATAGCGGGAAGGCATGACGGTGGGCTCTTTCTCCGTCTCGTCGAAATTCGGCACGAAGTCGACGGTGTCTTTCTCGATATCCGCCGCCAATTCCATGGAAATCTTGCTAAGCCGCGCCTCCGTGTACCTCATCGCCGCCGCGCTGTCGCCATCCTCGGAACCGAAGTTCCCATGGCCGTCCACAAGCATATAGCGGGTCGACCATTCCTGCGCCATGTTCACCAAGGCGCCGTAAATGGAGCTGTCGCCGTGCGGATGATATTTACCCATGGTCTCGCCGACGATACGGGCGCATTTGCGGTGCGGCTTGTCAGGCCCGTTGTTCAATCCTATCATCGCGTAAATGATCCTGCGCTGCACGGGCTTTAGCCCGTCCCTCACGTCGGGCAGGGCGCGGGAAGCGATGACGCTCATCGCGTAATCGATGTAGGACTCCTCCATCGTCCTCTTCAGTTCCACTTCGTCTATCCGGTCCGTATTCTTCTCGTCCATGACTGCTCCTTACACATCCAGGTTTTGCACGTATTTCGCGTTTGCCTCTATGAATTCCCGTCTCGGCTCCACCTTGTCCCCCATCAAAGTCGTGAATGTCAAATCAATCTCGGACGCCGACTCCTCGTCGATCATGACCCTCTCTAATACCCTGGTCTCCGGATCCATGGTCGTCTCCCACAGCTGCTCCGAATCCATCTCCCCCAAACCCTTGTACCTCTGGATCTTGTTGTTCTGATCCCTGCCGATCTCCTCCAGGATGCGGTTAAGCTCCGCGTCGTCATACGCGTACCATACCTTCTTGTTCTTCTCTATCCCGTAAAGCGGGGGTTTCGCCAAGTACACGTAACCCTGCTTGATCAATTCCGGCATGAAGCGGTACATGAAGGTCAGCATCAGCGTGCTGATATGGGCGCCGTCCACGTCGGCATCCGTCATGATGATGATCTTGTGGTAGCGCAGCTTCGTGATGTCGAAATCCTCGTGGATCCCCGTGCCGAACGCCGTGATCATCGCCTTGATCTCCTCATTCGCGTAAATCTTGTCCAGCCGCGCCTTCTCCACGTTAAGGATCTTGCCCCGCAAGGGGAGGATGGCCTGCGTCGCGCGGCTCCTCGCCTTCTTCGCGGAGCCGCCGGCGGAATCCCCCTCAACGATGAAAATTTCGCAATTCCTGGGATCCTTGTCCGAGCAATCCGCCAGCTTGCCGGGAAGGGACGTGTTCTCCAGTGCGCTCTTGCGCCGCGTTAAATCCCTCGCCTTGCGCGCCGCCTCCCTCGCCCTCTGCGACAGGAGGGATTTTTCGCAAATGATCTTCGCGACGGCGGGGTTCTGCTCCAGAAAATAAGTCAGCTGCTCGCTCACGACGCCGTCCACCGCGCCCCTCGCCTCGCTGTTGCCCAGTTTCTGCTTTGTCTGCCCCTCGAACTGGGGCTCTTCCACCTTGATGCTGATGATGGCCGTAAGGCCTTCCCTGATATCCTCCCCGGAAAGCGGGGCCTCGTTTTCTTTTAAAATCTTGTTCGCCTTCGCGTAAGCGTTGAACGTCTTCGTCAGCGCGTTCCGAAAGCCCGCTAAGTGCGTGCCCCCCTCCGGCGTCGTGATGTTATTCACGAAGCTGTAGGTGGAGTCATTATAGGAATCATTGTGCTGCATCGCGACTTCGACATAGACGCCGTCCTTCTCCCCTTCGCAATAAATCACGTCGTCGTAAAGCGGCTGGTTGCTGCGGTTTAGGTAGGTCACGAATTCCTTGATGCCCCCCTCGTAATGGAAGTCGCTTTCCTGCTCCATCCCTTCCCTCTCGTCAATCAGGCTGATCTTGATGCCCTTCGTCAGAAAAGCCATCTCGCGAAGGCGGCGCTTCAGTATCTTGTAATCAAAGACGCAATCCTCGAAAATGCTGTCGTCCGGGCAGAATGTCACGCGCGTCCCCGTCCTCTTAGGATCACAGTCCCCGCATATTTTCAAGGGATATATGCTTTTCCCGCGCTCATACCTTTGCTTGTAAACCTTCCCCTCATGGAAAATCTCGACTTCCAGCCAGTTGGAAAGTGCGTTCACGACGGAAGCCCCCACCCCGTGAAGGCCGCCGGAGACCTTGTATCCCCCGCCGCCGAACTTTCCCCCCGCGTGGAGCACCGTGAAGACGACTTCCACGGCGGGCAAGCCCGCCTTGTGGTTGATCCCGACCGGGATGCCGCGCCCGTTGTCCGTGACGCGGATGATATTTCCCTCCAGGATGCGCACCTCGATATGGTCGCAATAACCGGCCAGGGCCTCGTCCACGGAATTGTCCACAATCTCGTATACCAGATGGTGCAGCCCCCTGGAAGAAGTGCTGCCGATATACATTCCGGGCCTTTTCCTCACCGCCTCAAGACCTTCCAGGATCTGTATCTGGTCAGCCCCGTATTCTTCCGACGAATTCGCAAAATCTTTCGTATCCATGGCAAATCTCCTTATGTATCCCTATGCTCGCTAAAAAACAGAAATTTCTTTTTCCTTCTTCTATCGTCATGTCATTTGTAGTCATGTCATTTATCGTTATGTCATTTATCGTTATGTCATTCATCGTTATGTGTTATGTCATTTGTCGTTATTTCATTGTCCCTCAGGCTCCCGGCCACGGCGGACGGTATCCTGCCCTGTTCCCGGCTCCACGGTCCCATTCTCCACGTGAAACACCTTATCTATCTCAAACCTGTTCCTCACGAACTCATCCAGCCCGGTGCAGGTGATCAAGGCTTGGATGTCATGGATGCTGTTCAGCAGGTAATTCTGCCGCCCGCTGTCCAGCTCGGAGAGCACGTCGTCTAAGAATAAGACCGGCATGTCCCGGATGGTTTCCTTCACGATCCCGATTTCGGAAAGCTTTAACGACAGCGCACAGCTCCTCTGCTGCCCCTGCGACCCATACCTGCGGATATCCACGCCTCCCACGGAAAAGCACATGTCATCCCTGTGCGGCCCCGCGGACGTCATCCCCAGCTTCATGTCCCGTTCCCTGCAGGAAAGCAGCTTTTCCTCAAATCCCTCATCCTCCGTATCCGGCTCGTAAGCCAGCTCCAATTCCTCCCTGCCCCCGGTAATCTCCTTATGGATGCCGCGCACGACTTCGTTCAGGCGGCTTACGAAATCCCTTCGCGCCCGGATGATGACCTTCGCGCACGCCGCCAATTGCTCGTCCCAGGCAGGGAGCGTGTCCTTCCAGTCCGGACGGGAAGGCGCGGCCTTGAGTAACCTGTTCCTCTGGCCCAGGATCTTGTTGTACCTTGACAGGTGGCGGAGGTAAACCTTGTCTAGCTGGCTTAGCTCCATGTCCAGGAACCGCCTCCGCTCGGAAGGGCCGTTCTTAATGATGTTCAAATCTTCCGGGGAAAAAAATACAATGTTCAAAATCCCGAACAGCTCCGACGCCTTCCGAATCGGGACCTTGTTTACCGCGATGCCTTTCGGCCTGTTCTTCTTGATGTGCATGTCAATCTGATGTTCCAGGCCATTCTTCTCCACAATCGTGCGAATATGCGCTTCTTCTTCCCCAAACTGGATGAGCTCCCTGTCCCTGCTGCCCTTGTGGGATTTCGAAGTACCGCTTACATAGACGGATTCCAGCACATTGGTCTTGCCCTGTGCGTTATCTCCATAAAGAATATTGGTTCCCTTGTCAAATTCCAGGTACAGCTTTGCGTAATTCCTATAATGGCTCAAAGCAACGGATTTTAAAATCATCTCACAATCCTGACGGACTCTCCCTCAAACGTGACGACATCCCCTTCGGTCAGCTTCTTCCCCCTGCGCGTCTCTACCTGCCCGTTGACGGATACCAACCCGTCCTGCACGACAAATTTCGCCATGACGCCGGATTCCACCAGGTTCGCGGCCTTGAGCGCCTGCCCTAATTTGATATAATCTTCTTTCAAAACCAGCTCTTCCATCGCTAAATCCATCCTTTCGCGGGCTTTCCCGCGCCCCCCAGACTGTGCGAAAACTGTTTCGCAGTAACAATTATCCGCCACTTTCTGATTTAATTGAGAGCTAATATCCGTTTGTGTCTCCACTTTTTCGTTACAGAACGGTATAAATTTAATGCCATTCTCCACTTGGCAATTCTGCGTCTGGGATTTCGGACATTCTCCCCTTAACTCAACGTGGAAAAATCAGCTCGAGATGGCGTTGAAATTCACGGGAAGGATGATATAGATATAGCTCTCAACGTCATCGCGGATGAAACAGGGGGCTTTCGGGTTCACCATGTAGATGCTCACATCCTCATCCTCAACGACCCGGAGCGCGTCTATGAAAAATTTCGGGTTGAAGGCAATCTTGATGTCCTTCCCCTCTTTCTCAATGCCGATATTCTCGTCCATTGAACCGATGAAGGAATTGATTTTCAGCTCCATGTTCCCATCCGTGATGTCCATGATGATGGGCTTCTTGTCCCCTTCTCTCACCAGCAGGATCGCGCGGTCCATGCATTCCAGCAATTCCTTCTTGTTAATCGTGATTTTCGTCTCGTAATCCGAGGACAGCATCCGGTCCACGTTGTAGAACTCGCCCTCAATCAGGCGGGACACCACGGTCGTCCTCTCAAACTCAAAGACGGCGTGGTTCTGCGTGAAGAACAACCTCACTTCCTCGTTCACGTCGTCGTTTAAGATCTTGCCGATCTCGGAAAGCGTGCTACCGGGAATGATCGCCTTTCGGTAGGGATAGGAGCCTTCCAGCTCGACGCATCGGATGGAAATGCGGTGCCCGTCCAGGGAAATGAGCCTCATCAGGTTCTCGTTGACCTCCGCCAACTCCCCGGACATGACCGGACTCGTGTCGCTTTCCGCGATCGAGAAAATCGTGCACCTCACCAGCTCCTTCATCGCGTATTGCGATAATACGATGGGATTCTCCCTTTCGATATAGGGAAGGTAGGAGAAATCCTCTCCCGATTTCCCCGTGATATTGAATATGGACTTCTCGCAGGAGATAATCGTCTTGAAGGAGGAATCCGTGGTGATTTCCACGTCATTTTCCGGGAGCTTGCGCACCATCTCGGAAAAAATCTTCGCGTCCAGGGCAATCACGCCTCTTTCCTTGATTTCCCCTTCGATTATCGTCTCAATTCCCAGCTCCGTGTTATTGGCCGTCAGTTTAATTTCGTTCGTGGACGCGTCGATGAGGATACATTCCAGGATCGCCATCGTCGTCTTGTTTGGAACCGCCTTAGACACAATATTGACTCCCTTTGATAATTCTGACTTGGAACATACGATCTTCATAACGCGAATGACTCCTTCCTGCATCGTTGTGAAACCTGTGAAATAAATCAATAAATAAATTAATTAATAATTCTTTATATTATTATTAATATTAAGGCCTGTTCAAATGTTCATAAGCCTCCCAATGCCCGAAAAATCAATATCCGCGGGGCAAATTCCGCATGGAAAACCCTGTTTGCCGCGATTGGAAACGCATGGATTTCATGTTCATTCTTTTTGGAAGAAAGGCTTGAGGGCTTTTGCTTTCGGGATGCTTTGGCGGCCGGCGTTTGAATTTTAGTGGATATGTGTTAGTTGGGGTTGATTTTCTTTTTGATCGTTTCGATCATCCTGTGGAAATCTTCGTTCCTCTCATATTCGTCGCTGATTTTCTTCACGCCGTGCACGACGGTGGAATGATCCCGTCCCCCCAGGAGCATCCCGATGGTCACGAGGTTCGTGGAAGTCATGGTCTTGCATAAATACATGGCGATCTGCCTGGGCCTTGCGATGTCGTTGCTCCTGTCCTTGGAAATCATCTGGTCTGTGGATATGTTGAAATGCTCCGCGACGATCTCTATGATGAGCTGCGGCGTGATCTCCCTCTTGCGGTTCGGCGAGATGATGTTCTCCAATTCCTTGACCGCGATTTCCATCGTGATGTCCGTGTGCTCTAAGTTGGCGTAGGCGATCAGCTTGTTCAGCGCGCCCTCCAGCTCTCGGATGTTGGACTTGATGTTCGTGGCGATGTAATTTAGGATCTCGTCGTCTAGGATGAAGCCGTCCAGCTCCTGCTTCTTGCGCAAAATCGCCATCCTGGTCTCATAGTCGGGGTAGCCGATGTCTGCTAACAGGCCCCATTCAAACCGGGAGCGGATGCGCTCCTCCAATGTCTCCATCTCCTTCGGCGGCTTGTCGGAGGAGAGGATGATCTGCTTTCTCGCGGAATGCAGGATATTGAACGTGTGGAAAAATTCTTCCTGCGTGCTCTCTTTTCCTATGATGAACTGCACGTCGTCGATCATGAGTACGTCGACGGTACGGTATTTGTCGCGGAGCTTCGTCATGGCGGAGGCATTGCCGTTCCGGATGGAATTGATGACCTCGTTCGTGAATTCCTCCGAAGTCACGTAAAGCACTTTCTTATAAGGCTTCTGCTGCAGGATGAAATGGCCGATGGATTGCATGAGGTGCGTCTTTCCCAGGCCGGGCCCGCCGTAAATGTAGAGCGGGTTGTACACTTCCCCAGGGGATTCGGCGACCGCGAGGCTGGCCGCGTGCGCGAATTTGTTATTCTTGCCGACCACGAAGGTATTGAACGTGTAGTTGGGGTTCAGGTTGTTATTCTCCGCGTTCGCTAAGATCTCCGGCTCCGGCCTTTGGGGGCGCCTGGCGCCTTCCGCCTTCTCCTGCGAGATAAAGGAGATCTCGTAATCAATCCCGGTAATCTCCGCGATTGCTACCTTTATCGGGAGAGTGTATTTTTTCTTAATATAATTAAGCCCCATTTCCATCTGCCCGGAAGGGACGAGGATGTAGACGGTATTTCCTTCTATATTATATACGGTCAAGGGCTTGAGCCAGGTATTAAAAGACACGTCCGTCAGATCATGCTCCTCCTTGACCGTCCTTAGGATCTCGTCCCATTTCTCTAAAATCAGTTCCATGTCCTTCTCCATGCCGTTTCATGCTGTTCAAGTTCTTCCCATTCCTTCTAATCATACCTTAAAATGCTTGAATAATCAATAAAATTTTGCCTTAACGGGGGTAGGAATCGCCTTGAAATTCCAAAAATGTGGATATTTTTTTAAAATATGGCCGGTTATCCACGATTTATCAACATTATATTGATAACTTGCCGGCTTTTACACTTGACTTAAATGCCATTTTTGTTATAATCTATTTTGATATTGATTTTTGGCTTTGATTAGAATTCTAGGAGGTGGGACGGATATGAAGATGACTTATCAGCCGCACAGGAAGCACAGGTACCGGGTCCATGGCTTCCGGAAAAGGATGAGCACGAAGGGCGGCAGGAGGGTTTTGGCCGCGAGAAGGAGAAAAGGGAGAAAGAGGTTAACCGTTTAGGCCACAGAACCTGTGGTCTTTCTTCTTAAATGCGTGATGGTCTTGCTATGGAATTTTCTGAATCCTTGAAAAAGAACCGCGATTTCCAGAATGTGTACCGCAGGGGCAGATCGTTCGCGGATCGGTATTATGTCATGTATGTTTGGCCGAACGGGACTTCCGTGAACCGTCTCGGGATTTCCGTCCGGAAAAAGGTCGGGAACAGCGTCGTGAGACATCATGTCGCCAGGCTCGTGCGGGAGGCCTATCGCTTGAATGAGGGCAAGTTTTCGTGCGGTTATGACATTGTGGTGGTCGGGAGGGCGGCTTGCGTGAATGCCTCCTACCACGATACGGAGCGGTCTTTGCTCCACCAGGGCGGCAGGCATGGGATCATGAGGGAAACGGCGCGGCCCGGTTGATGCATTATGGCGCAAACCGGCAAGATTCATCAGGATTCATTAGGGCCTATGAGGGTCCTGTCAGGGATTATAGGGATTATTTTTCTGAAAGCCCAGTTGCAATGGGAATGCGGATGGATTGCTTGCGGCCCAGTCCGCATGGACATTAGCGACGCTAACCCGTATACGATCGATAGCCCGGATTGCGAATCTGGGCAGGATTGCGAAAGCTGTGCCGCAGCGGAGCAATCTGTAGGCTTTCATCCATTGTGGCGCCCCGCTTGCGGGGCATGGGTTTTTTGGATTATTTTTGAAAGAAGCAGTGGAAATGAAGAATGTATTGATTTGGCTCATTCGCTTTTACCAGAAATATTTGTCTCCCTTGAAGACGACGAGATGCCCTTATTACCCGACGTGTTCCGCCTACGGGTTGGAGGCGGTGACCAAGTATGGCGCAATCAAGGGTTCCTTGCTGGCGCTTTGGAGGATTTTAAGGTGCAATCCGTTCTCAAAAGGAGGGTATGATCCCGTCCCGTGAGGGGGCGGGGAGTGGCTCGGCTGGCGATGTCGTTTTATGAGGCTATGCCGGCGAAATTGGGGAGTGAGGTTTAGGAGGTTTTTTTCTTGGCTGAAATCATATTGGCAGATATCTTGATGACGCAATATCCGGGCAAGATCATAGGGCCGGTCGCCAGGTTGATCGGCTTCATCATGAACGGGATCTATTCGTTTTTTGACAGCGTGTTCGGCATCCAGAACATTGCCCTGTGCATCATCATGTTCACATTCATCATTTATTTTCTGATGCTGCCGCTTACGTACAAGCAGCAGAAGTTTTCCCGGCTTTCCCAGGCGATGCAGCCGGAGATCAACGCGATCCGGGAAAAGTATAAGGACAAGAACGACCAGGTGTCCATGCAGAAGATGAATGAAGAGACGCAGATGGTTTATGACAAATACGGCGTTTCCGTATACGGCAGCTGCGTGCAGCTTTTGATTAACTTTCCGATCATGCTGGCGATGTATCAGGTCATCCGCAACGTGCCGGCTTATGTCAGCAGCGTCCGCGAGGTTTATCTCCCGTTAGTCAACAAGATTATGGGAGTGAGCGGATATCAAGGCGTGGTTGAGAAGTTTATCGAGAAGGCGAACGTGGCTGTTACCTTGGATTTCGAAACCGCGCAAAGCACGGTGAATTCCATCATTGACGTGCTGTATGCCCTGCCTTCCGCGGGTTGGGATCTGCTGAAGACGACTTTTTCGGGCTTGGGGGACATTATTTCCACTACGGAAGCCACGGTCTTCCATATGAACAACCTTTTCGGGATCAATATCGCGAATTCTCCGATGCACTTGATTGGGACCGGCTGGGACGAGAAGAATTTTCTTTTGATTATCGGTGCGCTTCTGATCCCGATCGCCTCTTACCTGTCGCAGATTTTGAATATCAAGCTGATGCCCAGCACGGCTGACCAGAATGGCGGGGAAGAGGATGCCATGGCGAAGCAGATGAAGACCATGAACATGGTTATGCCGCTTTTCTCCCTGGTCATGGTGTTCACGGTTCCGGTTGGCCTTGGCATTTACTGGATTGCGGGTTCTCTGTTCCGCTGCGTGCAGCAGGTCGTGCTGAACCACCAGCTGAAGGATCTTGATCTGGACAAGATTATCGAGAAAAACAAGGAAAAGGCGAGGAAGAAAGAAGAAAAGGAAGGAATCCACGCGGAGCAGATTGTCAGCGCCGCCACGATGAACACACGGATGGTCGTGAAGAATGACATGACGCCGGAGGATGAGGAGAGGATTCGCGCC
>CAZOLD010000030.1:6605-12084 GCA_964580595.1 uncultured Eubacterium sp. | reverse complement strand
CGTGTCCCCGGTTCCCAAGCCCGCCCGTGGGGACGGCTCGATTTCCTCCGCCCGCGCGGCCACCGTCCCGTCCAGCATATGGACATAAAGCAAATCCCCCGGGCGGACGCCCGCCGCCTCCCGGATGCCGCGCCCGGACTTATCCGCCACGAACGCATATCCCTGGCTTAACTTCCTCACCGGCGAGCAGGCCTCCAGGCGCTCCGCCGCCAGCTCCAGGCGATGCTCCGCCTCCCGCAGCCTCTGCTCCATCGCCTGGCGCAGCCCCTCCTCGAAATCCGCCATCGCCTGGCGTTTCTCGTCAAGGAGCCTCCGCGGGTGGGAGAGCAGGAAGCGGCTCCAGTACAAATCGAGGCGCTCCGCCGCGCGCTCTATCTTATCCGAGAGCCCGCGGCTCAGCTCCAGCCTTGCCGCGAGAAGCGCGTCCTCCAGCTCCCTCACGTCATACACGGCCAGCTCCGCTGCCGCGGACGGCGTCGGCGCGCGCAAATCCGCCACGTAATCCGAGATCGTCACGTCCGTCTCATGGCCCACGGCGGAGATGACCGGGACGGAGCATTCGAAAATGGCCCTGGCCACGATTTCCTCATTGAACGCCCACAAATCCTCCGCGGAGCCTCCGCCCCGCCCGACAATGATCACGTCCACGCCTAACCGCTCCAGCGCCCTTATGCCATTTACGATGCTGGCCGCCGCGCCTTCCCCCTGCACCACGGCCGGGTAAAGGATGGCCTGCACGTACGGGTTCCGCCTGCGGATAATGTTCTGGATATCCCGGATCGCCGCCCCGGTGCGCGCCGTCACGATCCCGAGCGTGCTTATGTACTTCGGAATGGGCATCTTGTATTCTTCCGCGAACATGCCCATTTCCCCCAACTCGCGCTTGAGCTCCTCGAACCTATGGTGCAGCAGCCCCGCGCCGTCCGGCAGGATCTCCTTTCCGTAAAGCTGGTACTTCCCGTCCCTCTCATAGACCGCGATCGTCCCGTCCACGACCACGCTGTCCCCGTCTTTCATCGGGAAGGCAAGGCCCTCGCGGTTTCCCGAGAAAAGGACGGCCTGCAGCGACCCCGTCTCGTCCTTCAGCGTGAAAAAAACATGCCCGGACGAATGGTACTTGCAGTTGGAGACTTCGCCCTTGACGCAAATGTGGTTCATCATGAAATCCTGGGCAAACATGTTCTTGATGTACGAATTCACCTGCCCGACCGTATAGATATGCTTCTTCATGCTAATTTCGCAAGGATCCCGTTCACGAACGAAGGGGAGTCATCCGTGCCGTATTTCTTCGCCAGCACGACCGCCTCATTGATCGCCACGCCCTGCGGGATATCGGCATCGTATTTCATCTCATAGGCCGCCAGCCGGATGATCGTCAAGTCCGCCTTGCCCATCCTGGTCGTCTTCCAGCCCTCCGCCGCCTCGTTGACCATGGCGTCAATCTCCGGTATCCGTTCCGAGATCATCTTGGACTTCTCCCGGATATAGGCGTCTTCCTCCTCCGTGCCTTCGCCTAGCTCATCCATGAAAAGGCCTATCTGCTCGTCGAAGTCGCCTTCCCCGTGGAAATCCGCCCGGAACAGCAGGCGGAATATCGCATCCCTAATCTCTCTCCGGCTCATGGCGCCTCCTCCTTCTCCCCGCCTGCCCGGCCCTTATTTCTTCTCCATCTCCACCCCGGCGATCTGGACGTCAACGCTGCTTACCTCCAGCCCGGTCATGTTCTCAATCGCGGAAATCACCCGCTCCTGCACCTTCGCGGACACCTCCGGGATCGCGTACCCAAAACAGATATTTAACGTGACGCGTGCCTTGACCACGTTCCCGTTCACTTCCACCTTGATGCCCTTAGACAAGTTCTTCATCCCCAGCTTGCTGACAAGCTCGTTCGTGATGTTCCCGGCCATGGAGCTTACGCCCTCGACTTCCGTGGCCGCCAATCCCGCGATCATCGCCACGACCTCGTCCGCGATGCGCACCTCGCCTAGCTCGCCGGCCTTAATCTTGTATTCTTTCCTGTCTTCCGCCATCTGCCCATGCCTCCTAACGCATATTTGACTCCTAAACCTGTGCCGCGACCGGCCGCGACCGCGCCCGACGCTTTTCACTCATTATAACAGAACATCCCTGTTTTGCAAGGGGCAACGTGGCATCCGGGCCTGCCCCATTCACCCTTCCTTCGCTTTTTTTTGCAGGAGCACTTCATCCGGGTAAATATATTCATAAGGCGTCGCCTGGTACACATAGTAATTGAGCCAATTGGAATACAGCGCGTTGGCATGCGCCCGCCATTGCAAATTCGGGCGCCGCCCGCAGTCGTCTTCCGGATAATAGTTCTCAGGAATGTGGATGTCCAGCCCTTTCTCCCGGTCGCGCACGTATTCCGTGTGCAGCGTAATCCTGTCATATTCCGGATGCCCCATGACGAAAATCTTTTTCCCCGTCTTGTCCATCGCCAGGAACACGCCCGCCTCCTCGGAATCCGCCAGCACCGTAAGGTCGCTCTCTTTCTCAATCTCCTCCCTGCTCACCTGGGTATGCCTGGAATGCGGCGCGAGGAAATAGTCGTCAAAGCCGCGGACCAGGGGAATTTTGCGGTTCCGCACCCGATGCCAGAACAAGCCGAACATTTTCTGGGGAAGCGGCTCCTTCTTTATCCCATAGTGGTAATACAGGGCCGCCTGCGCGCCCCAGCAAAGGTGCATCGTGGACGTCACGTTGGTCTTCGTCCATTCGCAGACATCCTTGAACTCGTCCCAATAATCCACTTCCTCATATTCCATCTGCTCCACGGGCGCCCCGGTTATGATAAACCCGTCAAACTTCCTCTCCCGCACTTCCCCAAACCTTTGGTAAAACTGGTTCAAATGACTGCTGGACGTATTCTTGGCCTCATGGCTGCCCACCATCACGAACGTCACGTCCACCTGGAGCGGCGTGTTGGACAGCTCGCGCAGGATCTGCAGCTCGGTATCCTGCTTCAGCGGCATCAAATTCAAGATCCCCACCTCAATCGGGCGGATGTCCTGATGCACCGCGCGGTTCTCGTCCATCGTGAACACATTTTCTGACTCCAGCTTTTCCCTCGCGGGCAGCCCGGCCTGAACCTTAATCGGCATGTCGCTTTCCTTCTTTCCTGATTCCCCTGCTCCCCCATTCCTCCGCCGCCTTGCGGGGAAATGCTAGATAAGCCCCAAGAACTCCGCCTCCGAGAGGACGGGCACGCCCAGCTCCCGCGCCTTCGCCAGCTTGCTCCCCGCGTTCTCCCCCGCAAGCAGGTAACTGGTCTTGCGCGACACGGAACCGGAAACCTTGCCGCCATTTTCCCGGATCAAGTCCTCCGCTTCCTTCCTCCCCATGCCGGGGAGCGTGCCGGTGATCACGAACGTCAGGCCGGACAGCTTCCCGCCCGCCGGCGCCGCCAGAGCGCGCATGTTCACGCCCCGCTCCTTCATCCTCCCGATCATGCGGCGGTTATCCTCATTCCCAAAAAAATCTAAAATGCTCTCCGCGCAAACCGCGCCCACGTCCTTTGTTTCCTGCAAGGCGTCGGCGTCCGCCCGCATCAAGGCATCCATGTCCCCGAATTTTTGCAGCAGCTCCCCCGCCAGCGCCTTGCCGACATGGGGGATCCCCAGGCCGGTCAGGAGCCTGGCGGCATCATTTCCCTTGGACTTCTCAATCGCGTCCAGAATCTTGTCGGTATTCTTCTCCTTCCCGATAATTCCCTCCGCGATCAATTCCTCCCGCCGATCCCCTAGCGCATAAATATCCGACGCATCCTTCAGGTATCCCCGGCTTGACAGCTCCTCGATATACGCGTCCCCGAATCCCTTGATATCCATGGCGTCACGGCTCACGAAATTGGCGATGCGCCTTTCCGCCTGGGCAGGGCACGTGCTAGACGTGCACCTAAGGTCCGCCGTGTCCTCTTCCCGCACCGCCTTCGCCCCGCATGCCGGACAGGTATCCGGCATCCGGTAAGGCACGGTCCCTTCCGGCCGCTTCTCCTTTACCACTTTGCTCACTTTCGGGATGATGTCTCCGGATTTGTAGACCAATATCCGGTCGCCAATCCGGATATCCATCCCGTCGATGAAGTCCTGGTTATGGAGGGTCGCCCTGGAAACGCTCGTGCCGCACAGCCTTATCGGCTCAAAGACCGCCGTCGGCGTAATCCGCCCCGTGCGTCCGACGGAAAGCTCGATGCCCAGCAAAGTCGTTTCCTTCTCCTCCGGCGGGTACTTGTACGCGACCGCCCACCTCGGGGCTTTTGACGTCGCGCCTACCTTCTCCCTGTCGGCGAACGAATTGACCTTCACGACCGCGCCATCGATGCCATATTCCAAATCCCCGCGGCTTTCCCCGATCGCGCAAATGGCGTCCCAGACCTCGTCCTTCGTCCGGCAAACCCGGTAATCCTCAATGACCGGAACATGGTTCTTTTTCAAATACTCGTATCCCGCCGTATGCGTCGGGATATCCATGCCCCGTACCTGCTGGATATTGAAAATGAACATCGAAAGCCCGCGTTCCTTCGTGATCCCGCTGTCTAACTGGCGAAGCGTCCCCGCGGCGCAATTCCTGGGGTTCGCGAACGGCTTCTTCCCCCGCAAATCCTGAGCCTCGTTCACTCTTAGGAAATCTTTTTCCTTCATGTAGACTTCCCCCCGGATTTCTAAGTATTCCGTCGGGAACTCCAGTTTCTGCCGCACGTCCGGGATGACCTTCGCGTTCACGGTCACGTCCTCCCCGAACTGGATGCCGTCCCCCCGCGTAAGGGCCGTCCGCAGCTCCCCCTCCTCATAGCGGAGCGCCATGGACAACCCGTCGATCTTATATTCCACGACAAATTCCGGCTGCCCCAGCTGCCGCTGCATGTCCTCCACGAAGGCATCCACCTCTTCCCTGGAAAAGACATCCTGCAAGCTGAGCATGGGGACATTATGGCGAATCAGCTGGCCCGCCTCGCGCTTCGCCACGCCGCCTACCCGCCGGGTCGGGGAATCCTCCGCGGCAAACTCCGGGAATTCCCGTTCCAACGCCCGAAGCTCCCGCATCATAGTGTCATATTCAAAATCAGAAATCTGAGGGCTGTCCATGTCGTAATACAGCCGGTTGTTCCGCTCAATCTCGCCCCTTAGGACGTCAATCCGTTCCTTGGCCTGTCCCGCGTCCATGATCACGCCTTTCTCCTTTTTCATTCCTCAAATCCGGTTTTTCTGTCGCGGCTCTCTTCCCGACGATATCCGCTGGATCTCTTGCCATGGCCGCCGTAGCTCTGCTCTCGACTGTCCTCCCGGTGGTATCCGCCGGAACGCCCGTCACGCTCTCGGCCATCCTCCCGGCGATATCCGCCAGGCCTCTCATCCCAGCCGCCGTAGCTCCGCTCCCGACCGCCTCCCTGGCGGTATCCGCCTGACCTCTCATCCCGGCCGCCGTAGCTCCGCTCCCGACCACTTTCACGGCGGTATCCGCC
>CAZOLD010000030.1:0-6505 GCA_964580595.1 uncultured Eubacterium sp. | reverse complement strand
CGACTGTCTTTCTGGCGGTATCCATCGGATCTCTCTCCCCGGCCGTCGCGACCCCCATCACGCCCTCGGCCATCCTCCCGGCGATATCCGCCAGCCTTGCCATATGGTTTCCGGATGCCTTGATTTAGGCTGGCTTCCGGACGATTTCCTCCGTCCTCCCCAATTTCCTGCGCGACCGCTGGCCTGCCTTCCTGCGTGCCCAACATCTGCCGCAGTTCATTCCACTCCTCGGCGGACGCCTCCCTGAACTCCCCTTCTCCCAAATCCCCCAAGTGGAAATTCATGACGCGCACCCGCTCCAAATCCACCACGCGATAGCCAAACGCCCCGCACATCCTGTGGATCTGCCGGTTCAGCCCTTGCGTCAATACCATACGGAAGACGCACGGCCCGATCTGCTCCACCCGGCACGGCCTCGTCGTCACGTCCAACTCCTCCAAGTATACGCCGCGCTCCATCCCGCGCAGGAAACGCTCCGTAAGGTTCTTGTTCACCCTTACGACATATTCTTTCTCATGGAAATTCCGCGAACGCAAAATCTGATCGGACAGATCCCCTTGATTGGTCATCAGCACCAGCCCGTGGGAAGACTTGTCTAACCTCCCAATCGGGTATACCCGTTTTGGGTAATCCAGAAAATCCACGATATTGTCCTTCTCCTCCTTCTGCGATGTGCAGACAATCCCCTTCGGCTTATTCAGCAGCAGCAGGATCGGCTCCTCTTCCTTTTGCACCTCCCTGCCGCAAAAAAGAACCTCGTCCCCCGGCGCGACCCTGTCTCCCACCAGCGCGACCTTTCCGTTGATCGTGACGTCCCCAGCCTCGACATGGCTGTCCGCCTCCCTGCGTGAGCAAACCCCCGCCTCGCTTAAGAATTTATTGATCCGAACCGTCTTTTCTTCCTGTGCATCCATATGATTCCCTTCCTGTCCCTTCCACTAATCTTGTTCCCGCGCCCAATCTGCCGCCTATCCTTATTCCCGTATCCTAATCCGCGGCCTGTCCCTGTCCCCGCGCCCTAATCTGGTTCCTGTCTTTATTCCCGTATCCCAATCCCGTGGCCCTTTCCCTGTCCCCACACCTAATCTGCCGCCTATCCTTATTCCCGTATCCTAAGTCACAGCCTTTCCTTGTTCTCGCTCCCCTGCGGCGCCCCCTCATCGGAGACGCGGCGCGGCTACCCAGACCCAATTCAAGTGAAAAAAGAGAACTGCCCCGCGAGCAATTCTCTTTTCCATCACGATCCCCTCGCCCATGCCGGAAGCCCCGGGCGATATCCTAATTGTTCAAGAGCAAATCCGTCCGGATATACCCGGTCTTGCCGCTCCACTCTACCTTCGTCCATCCTTCCGCATAGCTCAAAATCACCTTGATCTCGTCGCCAACCGCTGTCACGCCAAGCGCTTCCGATGTCTCGCTCATGGATGTGCGGACATTGTAGCCATCGCTCGCCGTCAGGACCTTGCCCTCCGGAACATAATTCACTTCACTGCCGCCATCTTCATCGGACTCCTGGCTTCCGTCATCTCCTTCCTCCTGCTGCCCCTCATCCTGCTGGGCTGACGCATCGCCTTGATCCGACGCATCGCTTTGTTCCGTCGCATCCGATTCGCCTTGAACCGACGCATCGCCTTCGCCCGTCGCTTCCGATTCGCCCTGTTCCGTCGCATCGCCCTGGCCTGTCGCGTCCGCGTCATCCTTGCCAGAAGCGCCCGCGTCGCCTTGGCCTGTCGCGTCCGCGTTATCCTTGCCAGAGGCATCCGCCACCTGCGTGGACCCATCCGCGGAATAAGCGCTCGCCCAGCTCTTGATGGCATCCGCCACCTCGTCCACCTTATCCTTCAAGGCCTGGTCGGAATCCACGGCCTTATTATACTTATCCTGGAATTCGGTAAGGAGCTTCTGCACGTCATCCCCGGACTCAAAGGACTGGATCGCCGCCTCAACCGCCTCATCGCAAGGCTGCTCCTTGATCTCCCTGTTAAAGGAGCTGTAGAGGTTGTCAATGTACAGCTTCCCGTCATCATCCGTCCGGATATAGAAGAAATCCATGCCCGGAAGGTCGCCCTCCACATCCTGGAACCTCATGTTGAACGCGACGGAAGCCATGTATGACCCTTCCTCCAGGCCCGCCTTCGTGTAGCAGACGATATCGTTGTACTCCTCCACGTAGCCATCCATCATCTTGATGTAACTCTTCTCCATGTCCGACAAGGACTTCGTGATGGTGGAAAGCTTATCCACATCCCCTATCGCATAGGAATTATAATACGTGGAGACGAGCTCCTTCACCTCCGGGACGTCCACCTGGTACTCGACCTGCGTCTCCTCCTGCGCATCCCCCTGCGCGTCTCCCGACCCGTCGGAAACCTCCGTCCCGTCCGCTGAGGCGGAGTCCCCAACCGCCTCGGCGTCCCCGCTGTCCTTGCCGTTTAGCGTCGTCACCGCGATCACCGCGACCAAGGCCAGCAACAGCACGCCGGCGGAGATATACTTCACGTTCCTCCTGCAGAAATCCGCAATCCTGCTCGTATTCGTATCAGAATCTTTTCTCCTGTCATTATTCTCCATAATACCCTACTCCTTTACAAATGCCTCTCCCCTCTACGGTATGGGCTAAACGCGGGAAAACCGCGCCGCGGCCGACAAGCCATGTTCCCTGCGTCCGCCATCAAGCCCCGAATACACCCAGAGGGAATCGAACCCCCAGCCCCAGAACCGGAATCTGGTATTTTATCCGTTAAACTATGGGTGCCCGGTAATTGCCTTCATAACTCAATCAGTATAGCATACCTTATGGAATAAATCAAAGCAATTTTTCAATATTTCCTCCGCAATTTTTCCCGAGGGCTTCCCGTCCGTCGACACGGTGAAATCCGCTGCCGCGCGGTAAAACGGGCGGCGCTGCTCCATCATCCCGCGTATGCGCCCGACGTCCATGTTCCCCCGCAGGAGCGGCCGGGAAGTGTCTCCCCCCACCCTCTCCAGGATAGTCTCTGGCTTTGCCGTGAGCCACGCCACGGCGCCTCCCTGCCTCATCAGGGCGACATTCTCCTCCCGCAGCGCCATCCCCCCGCCGCAGGAAACGACCTTTCGGTGCTCTGCCCGCAGCTCCTTTAGCAAATCCGTTTCCAAAGCCCGGAAATATTCCTCCCCCTGCTCCTCAAAAATACCGGCAATGCATTTCCCCTGGTCGCGCTCGATCCACGCGTCCGTATCGATCTCCCCGTAACCTGCCGCCTGCGCCAGCTCGCGGGAAACCGTGCTCTTCCCAACCCCCATGAACCCGATGAGGTAAATGTTCCTGTCCATGCTCCCTCTCCCCCTTCCCGCGCCTACCCTTATTTCGCGGCCATGGCGCGAAGCGTCCCTGCGGATGAAAACCGCCGCGCGAGGACGTCCCCGCCCCGCCAGGCCTCGGCATCCGGAACCCCGCGACGTGCGCCCTTTTTCGCAGCCACAGCGCAAATGCCCCTGCGGATGAAACCACCGCGCGAGGGTGTCCCCGCCCTGCCGGGCCTCGGCATCCAAACCTTGCTCCACGGCCTCAGGACCCCGCCTCCATGCCTTCCGAAATCAATCCAAGGATATACGCGGCGTCTTCCAGCGGAACCTGGCCCGGAGCGGAAGCTCGGCCAACCGACGCGAAAGTAACATCCGAGCCAAACACCTGGCCGCAAAGGCGGGAGATCATCCCCATCCCGCCCATCGCCATCGTAATCAGCGGATAGGCGGGATCTTTTTCCTTCACCCGCGCCGTGGCCTCCAGCAAACGAAGCACGTCCGTGTTCTTTTCCGGCATCACGGCGAGCTTCGCGATATCCGCCCCCAGCCCCTTCATCGCGAGGAGCTCCTCTTCCATCTTCCCCGTCTCCGGCGTATGGGAAAAATAATGCCGGGAGGCGACCACGCAAACCGGATACGCGTGAATCGCCGCAATCAGCGCGCCGGGATCCGGGATTTCCGAAACCTCCACGTCCAGCATGTCCGCGTGGCCGCTTGCCGCGGCCTTGAGGAGAAGCTCCTCATAGCTGCCGGCCGGAATTTCCGCCTCGCCACCCTGCCGCCTGCTGCGGAACGTGCAAAGGAGGGCAGTGTCCCGGCAAGCCTCAGACAGCCCGCCCAGGACCATTCCCGCCTGCCCCCATTCACGGATCCCCCCAAAAAAATCCATTCTCCACTCAATCATCTCCGCGCCCGCCCGGATGGCCCGCGCCGCGGATCCCAAAATCCCGGCCCGTTCCTTTTCCGCCACGGGAACGCATAGGACGGGCCTCCCGCCCCCAATCGGATGTCCTTTTATCACCAAATGCCCCGTCATGCCCGCATCCCCCCGTCTCGCGGCCCCCGCCGCCGGATTTCAGTATAAACGATAGGGCGAAAACTTGCAAGACGGACTTTCCCTTGCCATTGACATATTTTTTCCAATCCTTATAATGGTGGATAGGAAAGCCAGGCCTCCGGGCCATGGCGTCACGCAAAACATATGGCGCCGTGGGCAAAAGTGGTTTTCCCCCACGGCACATCGGGATAAGGAGAAATTAGCCTATGGAACATGAAATCACCGGGAAGACAAAGCTTACCGCGCTGCTGGGGAGCCCAGTGGCGCACAGCATTTCCCCGCACATCCATAACGCCGCATTCCGGCAGCTTGGGCTGGATTACGTCTACCTCGCGTTCGACGTGAAGCCGGAACAGCTAGAGGAGGCCGTCAGGGGGCTTAAGGCCGTCGGGATCTGCGGCTTTAACCTGACGATGCCCCATAAAGTCCGCATCCTGCCGCTCTTAGACGAGCTGACGCCGGCGGCGCGGCTCGCGGGATCCGTCAATACCGTGACCTTGCGGGACGGGTGGATGATCGGGCACACGACGGACGGGGAGGGATACATGCGCTCGCTTGCGGAAAACGGGCAGGACGTCATCGGCAAGAAAATGACGCTCCTAGGCGCCGGCGGCGCGGCTTGCGCCATCTGCGCGCAGGCGGCCATGGACGGCGTCGCGGCCATTGACATGTTCAAGCGCAGGAACGCCTCCTGGGGGAAAGCGGAGTCATTCTGCGAAACCGTCGCGGGGGAGACGGGCTGCCGCGTGCGCCTGCTCGATATCAACGATCCCGCGCGGCTTGCGGAAAGCATCGCGGAAAGCGCGATACTCACTAACGCGACCAACGTCGGGATGGCGCCCAACACCGGGAAAAGCCCCATCCCGGACGCGTCCGTGCTGCGGGAAGGGATGTTCGTGTCCGACATCATTTACAACCCGCGCGAGACCCGCCTGCTCAAGGACGCGAGGGAGCGGGGCTGCGTCACGCAAAACGGCCTGCAGATGCTGCTGTTCCAAGGCGCGGCCTCGTTCGCTTGTTGGACCGGCAGGGAAATGCCCGTATCATCCATCCGGCTGCCATGAGCCCTTTCACGGGCTGGCGCCTAAGCCATCACGAATTCAAGAAGGAGAGATTGCCATGAGCTTCACATTCTTACAGGAACTTCCAAAACCCGACGAGATACGGCGGGAATATCCCCTGTCCGCGCATGCCGCGGGCGTAAAGAAAGAAAGGGATGCCCTCATCCAGGATATCATAACCGGGAAATCGGATAAATTCCTGGTAATCATCGGCCCGTGCTCCGCGGACAACGAGGACGCTGTCTGCGACTACATCAGCCGCCTGAGCAAGGTCCAGGAAAAAGTAGCGGACCGCCTCGTGCTGGTCCCGCGCATTTACACGAACAAGCCCCGTACCACGGGAGAGGGATACAAGGGCATTTTCCACCAGCCCGACCCGGAAAAAAGGCCGGATATGCTGGCGGGCCTAATCGCCATGCGAAAAATGCACATCCGCGCCCTGGAGGAAAGCGGACTGTCCGCGGCGGACGAGATGCTCTATCCGGAAAACTGGCCTTACGTGGAAGATTTGCTCTCCTACGTCGCCATCGGCGCGCGGTCCGTGGAAGACCAGCACCATCGGATGACCGTCAGCGGATTCGACGTGCCCGCCGGGATGAAGAACCCCACGAGCGGCGACCTGTCCGTCGTGCTCAATTCCGTCTACGCCGGGCAGCAGCGGCACCGTTTCGTGTTCCGCGGCTGGGAAGTCACCACGACGGGGAATCCCTTAGCGCATGTCGTCCTGCGGGGTGCCGTCAATAAGCGCGGGGTGTGCATCCCCAATTACCACTATGAGGATCTGGAGCTCCTGATCCGGATGTACGGCGAGATGGATATCGTCAACCCCGCCGCCATCATCGACGCCAACCACTCCAACTCCAACAAGCAATATGAGCAGCAGGTCCGCATCGTGAAGGAAGTCATGCACAACCGCAAGATCGAGCCAAACATAAAGAAGCTCGTGAAGGGCGTCATGGTCGAGAGCTACATCGAGCCTGGCAGCCAAAGGGTGGGGGAGCACGTTTACGGAAAATCCATCACCGACCCCTGCCTGGGCTGGAAGGAATCCGAGGAGCTGATTTACCATATTGCGGAAATGACGGCCTGACACGCGGCCGCG
>CAZOLD010000029.1:8975-12215 GCA_964580595.1 uncultured Eubacterium sp. | reverse complement strand
GGGCAGGGAGCGCCAGCGAATGTACAGGGAGGCCCGGGATGCAATACGTTAGCCATTACATATCCCCGTTAGGCGGCATCCTCTTAGCGGCGGACGAGGCCGGGCTTACGGGGCTGTGGTTTGAAGGCCAGGAATATTTTGCCCGCGGCCTTGCCGGGGAGCGCGTGGAACGGGAGATCCCCGTCCTGGCGCGGGCGAGGCGCTGGCTGGACATTTATTTTTCGGGGAGGGAGCCGGGGTTTTTGGTTCCGCTGCATCCGATCGGGACCGATTTCCAAAGGCAGGTATGGGAGATTCTTTGCTCGATCCCCTACGGAAGCACGGCGACTTACGGGCAGGTCGCGAAGGTCCTCGCGGAGAGGCGGAATTTGCCGCGCATGTCGGCGCGGGCGGTGGGCGGGGCGGTCGCGCGCAACGGGATTTCCATCATCGTGCCCTGCCACCGGGTCGTCGGCGCGGACGGCGGCCGGCCGGGATACGCCGGCGGCATCGGCAGGAAAATCGCGCTCCTCGAATTGGAGGGGGCAGCCCCCGTTTTGCCGCATTGACCAGGCATGGGAAAAATGGTAAGATAGACGCAAAATATACGAGGAGGTACTATCATGGATTATACGCAAGAATACCGGCAGAAACTCGTTTCAGCGCAGGAGGCCGTCAAGGTCGTCGAATCCGGGGACTGGGTGGACTACGGCTGGTGCAACGGCACGCCGGACGCGCTGGACAAGGCCCTTGCGGCGCGGACGGATGAGCTGAAAGACGTCAACCTCCGCGGCGGGATCCTCCTAAAGCCCCTGGCAGTTTTCGAGCGGGAGGACTCGGGAGAGCATTTCACGTGGAATTCCTGGCACATGTCCGGGATAGAGAGGAAGCTCATCAGCAAGGGATGCGCGTATTACGCGCCGATCCGCTATTCCGAGCTGCCGCGCTATTACCGCGACTCCCCGATCAGGAACCATGTCGCCATGTTCCAGGTGGCGCCGATGGACAAGCACGGCTACTTTAATTTCGGGCCGAACGCCTCCCATTTATCGGCAGTCTGCGAGACGTCCGAGATCGTCATCGTGGAGGTCAACGAGAACATGCCCAGATGCCTCGGCGGCTTTGAGAACAGCGTGCATATCTCCGACGTGGATTTCATCGTGGAAGGGGAGAACCCGCCGATTGGCGAGATGGGCGCGGGCGGGCCGGCAACGGACGTGGACCGGAAAGTCGCGGAGCTCATCGTGGAGGAGATCCCCGACGGCGCGTGCCTGCAGCTGGGGATTGGCGGGATGCCGAACGCCGTCGGCTCCCTTATCGCGGAATCCGACCTGAAGGACCTTGGCGTGCATACGGAAATGTACGTGGACGCGTTCGTTGACATCGCGAAGGCTGGGAAAATCAACGGCTCGAGGAAGAATATCGACCGCTACCGCCAGACTTTCGGGTTCGGCGCGGGGACCAAGAAAATGTATGATTACCTGGACGACAACCCGGAGATGATGAGCGCGCCCGTCAGCTACACGAACGACATCCGATCCATCTCTGCCTTGGACAACTTCATTTCCATCAACAACGCCGTGGATATCGACCTCTACGGCCAGGTCAGTTCGGAATCCTCCGGCACGAAGCACATCAGCGGGGCGGGTGGGCAGCTGGATTTCGTGCTCGGCGCCTACCTGTCTCCGGGCGGCAAGAGCTTCATCTGCTGCTCCTCCACCTTTAAGGCGAAGGACGGCACGCTGAAATCCCGCATCCTTCCCACGCTCCATCCGGGATCCGTCGTGACGGACACGCGCGCGAACATCCACTACCTGGTCACGGAATACGGGAAGGTCAACCTGAAAGGCCTCTCCGCTTGGCAGAAATGCGAGGCCATCATTTCCGTCGCCCACCCCGATTTCCGGGACGACCTGATCAAGGAAGCGGAAAAGATGCACATCTGGAGGCGCAGCAACAAGTAGCCCGCGGGACGGGCCGCGTCAAGCCGGTTTCATTTAGGCAAAAAGGGAGGAGGCTAAGCCTCCTCCTTTTTCACGCCGCAATGGTTAGTTTTTCCACGCCACGATGGTCTGTTCCCCCATGCTACGACGGGCAGTTTCCCCACGCCGCGGGCAGTTCTCCCATGTCGTGACGGGCAGTTCCTTCGCGCCACTCTGGGCAGTTCCCCACGCCACGATGGGGTTTCCTTTCAAGCCGCATCCGTGCGAGTTTCTCTCATGCCGCGCCGCGGCGGAGCAATCCGTAGGCTTTCATTTATGGTGGCGCCAAAAGTGAGGCATGGGGGTTTACCTCACGTAGAAGCGGTAAGCCGTCTTCGACGTGAACACGTTCCCCGCCTTGACGATCGGGGACGGGAAATTCTCGTGGTTCACCGCGTCCGGGTAGAACTGGGACTCCAGGCAGAAAGCCTGGCGCTTATGGTAATCCGCGCCGCCCTTCCCCTTGCGGTCCGTGATGAAATTCCCCGCGTAAAACTGCACGCCGCAGCAATCCGTGCACGCTTCCATCGCGATGCCCGATTCCTTGCAATACGCGTTCGCCATCGCCTTCATCTCGCCCGCCTTGTCGCTCAGGACGAAATTGTGGTCATACCCGTCGGTGAACCGGATTTGGTCGAAGTCGGCGTTGATGTCCTGCCCGATCGGCTTCATCGCCCTGAAATCCATCGGCGTCCCCTCCACTAAGGCGATCTCCCCGGTCGGGATGGACTTGGAATCCTTCACCGGCGTGTACCGGTCCGCCAGGATCTGGAGCTCCTGCCCTTCGATGGACCCGCTGTCATGCCCGTTCAAGTTGAAATAAGAATGGTTCGTGAAATTCATGACGGTCGTCTTGTCCGCTTCCCCGCGGTAGCTGATCTCCACCGCGTTCGCGTCCGTCAGCGTGTAAGTGACCTCCACTTTCAGGTTGCCCGGGAAGCCCTGCTCCTCTTCCGTGCTCAGGTGGAACAGCGTGATGCTGTTGTCCGACGTCGCCTTCACTTCCCACAGCGCGCGGTCGAACCCGTTCGGGCCGCTGTGCAGGTTGTTCTCATTCTCATTCGCCGGGATCTCGCACAATTTCCCGTCAATCATCATCCTGCTGTTGCCGATGCGGTTGCCGTTCCTCCCGATCGTCGCGCCGAAATACCCGGTATTGTTCTCGTAGGAGGACGCCTCGTCGTACCCAAGCACGACGTCGCGCATCACATGATCCTTGTCCGGCACCAGGAGGGAGACCAGCGTCGCGCCATGGTCGGAAACCTTCATGACCGCGTGG
>CAZOLD010000029.1:1038-8875 GCA_964580595.1 uncultured Eubacterium sp. | reverse complement strand
GCCGTGGTGTCTAATAGCGCCGTCATCTTCCCCGTGATGCCTTGCAGCGTCTCCGTCTCGCCGTTTAGCGTGTCGGAAATCACCGTTATCGCCTCCGTGGTCCCGGCCATTGCCCCGTCGATCATCTCCATGCTCTGCCCCGTGCTGGACACGATGTCCAAAAGCTTGTCCACATTGCCCACGATTTCCTCGATCTCCCCGCTGGCCTCGCTGATGCCGCCCTTGATCGAGCTGAAGCTCTCCTGCGCTTCTCTGGCAATGGCGTTCCCCTTCTCCAATTGCTCCAGACCCTGCTTGACCTCTCCCGACATCTGCACCGTACGGTTCTGCACTTCCTTGATGATGCCGCCGATCTGCCCGGCGGAATCCTTCGCGCTGTCCGCCAGCTTCTGGATCTGCTCCGCCACGACCGCGAACCCGCGGCCCGCCTCCCCTGCCCTTGCCGCCTCGATGCTGGCGTTTAGGGAAAGCAGGTTCGTCTCATCCGATATGTCCGTAATCGTCTCCACGATGTCCGTCATCTGGCGGGCGCTGGTGTCTAACGCGTCCGCCATCCGCATGATTTCCTGCATCACGCCGTTCACGACGGCGAGCTGAGACGTGTAATCCTCAATCTTGCGCGTGCCTTGCTCCGCCCCCGCCATGGAGCTCTCCGCGCTCTTCCGGATGCTTTCCGCGTTCCCGTTGATCTGGCGGGAAATCTCGCCGATGCCCTCCATGCTGGCCGCGATATCCTTCGATTCCCGGTTATTGTGCTCCATTTGCTCCCGCATCTCGTTCACGGTCCTGGCAATCCGCTCGCTCCCGCCCGCCGTGTCCTCAATATCCTGCGTCACGCCATGGAAGGATTCCTCGATCTGGTCGCTGACCGCGGTCGCCTTCTCCAGGATATCTTTTAGAGAGCCGCTCATCAGGTTAAAGCCATTCGCCAAATCGCCGACCTCGTCCTTGGAGCTGACCTGCACTTCCGCGTCCGTCAGATCCTTCTCCGCGATGACCGCCAGCTTCTTCCCCATCAGGCGGATGGGCCTGGCGATGCCGCGCTGCATGAGGATGGCCAAGAGCGCCGCGACGAGGATCGTGATGACGAGCGCGATGCCCGCGTTCACGCGCATCCTGGCATAATTTTCCGCGATCCTCTGCTGCACGTCCTCCGAGCGCTGCATCTCGTAATTCAAAAGCAGGCTGACGTTCTTGGAAATATACCCCGCGATGTCGTTCATCGTGTAGAATTTCATGTCGCCCGCCAGGGAGAAACGATCCCCGCACAGCCCGATGCCCTCCCGGTAGTTCTGCAGGTAGTTATTCAGCAGGTTCTCCACGATCTTGGCCTGCGCCAGGTTCTGCGCGTATTTCTCGCCATCCCCGATCTCGGCCTCCACGTCCAGGATGTCCTGCACCATTTCCGCGATCATCTCGCCTTCCCCGGATTCCGCGATGCTCTCGCCGGTAATGCACGCGTTTAGGATCCTCTGGGGCTGCTTGGCCGTGACCGTCTGGATGTAATCCAGCTTGCTGATATTCGAGAGGACCTTGTCATAGCGGCTGATATAGCTGTTGGAGTAAGCCATCAGCAGGAATATGGGGATCAGCATGATCGCGATGATGATCCCGAACATAAGGGTCAGCTTCGCGCCAAACGAGAAGCGCGCGCCCTTCTTCGCCTTTCCCGGCTCGGGCGGGGGCGCCTGGTACGGGATGTTCCCCTGCTTCTTTTCCTTGCTTCCCTTTTTCCCGAATCTTCCCATTCCCTCATCCCCCCTTTACTGCGCGAAAGCCTCGTGGCTCTTGATATATTGCTCCAATCCGTCCTTGTCGCTGTTCGTGTAGGTAAAGGTCGGGATCACGATCGTCTCTTCCACTTCCTCCCCCTTGGCCGCCCGCACCGCGTTCACGACCGCCTTGTACCCCATGTTGTAGGGAAGCTGCGTCGTCACGGCCAGGATGTTCACGGAGCCGTTTAGCATGTCCTGCGCGATGCCCACGCTCATGTCCGTCCCCATGATCGTGATGTCGCGGTTCCCCGCCTCCTTCACCACGTTGATGCACTCGAGCAGGGAAGTCTGGTTCCAGCACCAAATCATGTCCAGGTCGGGGTAATCCGCCAGCATCTTCTCCACCACGGGCGTCGTCTCCTCCGTCGTCTCCGCGGGAGCCTCGCAAACGACAGTCACGCTGCCGTCCTTCTCCAAATCCTTGATCGACTCGCGGAAGCCCGTGCAACGCGCCACGCCGATCGAGTAGCTCTCGTTCGTGACCATGCCGATCCGGATCCCGCTTAAGTTGTTGGTGTGGATGTATTCCGCCAGGTAATCCCCGGTATCCCCGCCCAGCGCTTCGGGATCGACGCAGACGGCAGCGGTCACGTCCGAATCCACGGTCGTGTTCCATGTCACGGCAGGGATGCCCGCCTCCTCCGCTTCCATCAGGGACTCCCCCGAAACGTCCTGGGTAATCGGGCAAATGGCGATTGCGCTCACGCCGTCCTGGACCATCCCCTCAATCAGCTCCTTCTCTTTCGCGACGTCGCCTTTTGAATCCTCTTCCACTAACGTGACGCCCAGGTCCTTGGCCGCGGAGCGAACCCCCGCCAGCACCTCGCCGAACCATTCCCCGTCGCTGGACATCGTGATCGAGCCAATCACGATCCCGTCATTTCCCTGCGCGTCGCTGCTCTCCGGCTGGATGGGCGATATGTCCACCTCGGCCTTCGGGCTCTCGCCGCCTTGGCCGCATCCCGCCGCCGCAAGCAGCAGGGCGGCCAGCAGAAAACCCAACTTCCCCTTGCTTCCCATGGCATTTCCTCCAAATGGCATTTTCCCTTTAGGAAAATTTCCCTAAAGAAAACTTTCCTAAAGGAAACTTTCCTAAAAGAAACTTCCTAAAAGAAAACTTCCCGGTAGGGAGATTTCCCGTTCCCGCGCCCGGTTCTCCCGTCCTTGCCGCGCCGCGCCGGGCGCCCCGCCAACGGCTTGCTAAGTTGGGTCAAGTATAGCAATCTTTCCAAATAATGTCAAATAATGTCAGACTTATCAGGCTTACGCGAATATCATGGCTAAGGCGCACAGCTGTATTTCAAGTTGCTCGACAACATGGAAAAGATTCACAAATATTCCTTTGTAGTGTGATGATAAAAAAAGTCCCACCATGGTCCGCAGTGCGTTGCCGCCTTATGCGTGGTGGGCTCTGTCAAAATTCATTATAAATGGCTGAAGGAAAACTGTCAACAGATTTCCGGATGATTTTCCGGGTTTCCGCTCCTTGGGTGGGAGACGGCGTGCTTGACATGGGGCGGGCAATTTAGTATCCTTGTACTTGGCTGCCCGGGACGGCCCGGGCGGGATGATCGGACAAAGAAGAGAGCCTAGGAAGGCAAGGAAAGTAAGAGAGTCAGGGAAGCCAAGGGAGCCTAGGAAGGCAAGGAAAGCAAGGAAAGCAAGGGATCCTGGGAAGGCAAGGGAAGAAAGAAGGCAAGGAAAGCGAGAAGCCAGGGAAGCCAAGGAAGGGAAAGGATGGGACGGATGGGCAAGGAATTGCGATTATCGGAAATCACGTTGCGGGAGGGGGAGCATGGGAGCTATGCCATTTACGGCGCCGGGGAGATTGGCCGGATGCTGGGGAACGTCTTGCGGCTTTTTGGGGAGGCGAGGCTGGAATGCTTCCTGTGCAGCGCGGGGTACAAGCAGGACGACGCCATAGGCGGGACGCCGGTGTATGACATGGACGAGTACCTGGCGGACGAAAGGCTCAAGGGGAGCGGCGCCACGATCCTGCTCACGACGCAGCGCGGAGGCGAGGAGATCTACGCGCGGCTACGGGAAAAGGGGCTGCCTGTCCGCAGGGTGAATTCCAAGAAGGACGTGCTGGATACTTACGCGTTTTTCTATCGAGATTATTTCGAGGGGAAGGGCGTCGCGCTGGACGGGGAGGAGATTGCCCTGGGCGGGGTTTCCTTCCCGAACCCCTTCAGGGAGAAGCCGGAGTACGCGCTTTCTTTTTTCATGGAATGCGGGGACTTGATCCTGCCGGAGGTTTTCTGCGACTTGCGCTACATCCATGAAGGCCCGTATGAGGTAGGCGGGTGCGAGGTGGAGGAGGGCGACGTCGTGGTCGACTGCGGCAGCAACATCGGCCTTTTCTCCGCCATCGTGGCGGGGAGGGCATCGAAGGTGTACGCGTTCGAGCCCATGCCCGAGGTTGGGAAGTATGTCGAGGGGATGGCCAAGAGGCAGCCGGGCATCGAGCTTTGCCGATACGCGCTAAGCTCCTATTGCGGGAAGTCCATGTTCACCATGGACGGAGGGTCGAACGCGACGAACCGGCTCGTGACGCCGGAGGGCGGCCGGGCGGACGCGGAGACGGCGGAAGTGGACGTGATCACACTGGACGATTTCGTGGAGAAGAGGGGGATCGGCAGGGTGGACTACATCAAGGCGGACATCGAGGGGAGCGAGCGCGAGATGCTGCGCGGCGCGGCCGGCGTCCTGCGAAAGTTCGCGCCGAAGCTCTCGATTTGCGAGTACCACCTGCCGGACGACCCGGAGGTCCTAGAGCGGATCATATTGGAGGCGAACCCGGATTACGTGGTCCGGCATGAGAACATGAAGCTGCACGCTTACGTGGAGAAAGCGGGGAAATAAGACAGGCGGGCGGTTGCGGGCCCCGATGCGCGGGCCCGCGATCCCAAACGCCGGAAAGGGGCGCGGGAGATGGATGACAGGTTTGACAAGCGATATGAGATACGGCTGGCGCGCGTCGCGGACATCGGCGCCATCATGGGCTTCATCAATGATCATTGGAAACAGGGCCATGTCATGTCGCGGGACAGGGAGCTGTTCGAATACGAGTTTTTGGACATCGATGGGGAGACCGTGAATTTCGTGCTCGCCATTGACCGGGAAACCGGGGAGATCGAGGGGATTTTCGGGTTCCTGCGGTGTTCCGCCACGGAGGATCCGGGGAAGAAGGACATATGGGGCAGCTTCTGGAAGGTGAGGGACGACCATGAGAACATGCCGCTCCTTGGGATAGAGATCGCGAGGAGGGCGTACGAGCTGACGGGATGCCGGTACCATATCGGGAACGGCGCGAACCCGAAGACCACGGTCGTGCTGCGCAAGCTGTACTTTGGCGAGAAGACGGCCAGGATGGCGCATTATTATTACCTGAACGATAAGGCGGGAGGCTACCGGATCGCGGTGGTGAGGGACAAGTGGGCGCCGCGCCCGCGGGAGGGCGTCCGGGAAACCGTCATGCGCAGGCTCATGACGATGGAGGAGGTGCGCGAGCGCTTCAAAATTGGGGGGGGGGGCAGGACCGAATCCCCTACAAGGACGAATGGTATTTTGAGAAACGGTATTTTCGCCATCCCCGGTACGAGTACCAGGTATATGGGTTAGGCGCGCCTGACAGCGGGGAGACGGGCGCGCTGCTCGTCGCGAGGGAGGTAAGGGCCTGCGGCGGAGCGGTCTTAAGGATCGTGGACTACTTTGGCGACCAGGCGCTGTTCGCGGGCCTGGGCGGCCAAATGGCGCGGCTCGTGGCGGAGAACGGGTATGAGTATGTCGACTTCTACGAATTCGGCTTTGACGAGGAGGCGATCGCGGCGGCCGGGTTCCGGAGGCGGGACGAGGGCGACGCGAATGTCATCCCGAATTATTTCGAGCCCTTCCTGAGGGAGAACGTGGACATCTGGGTGCATTACAAGGCCGAGGGCACGACATTCTTTAAGGCGGATGGGGACCAGGACAGGCCGAACGCCGTCCCGGGAAGCCTTGGGGAGGTGCCGCGATGAGGGAGGTATGCATCGGGATGGTCGGCGCCGGGAGGGCGGCGGAGCTCCACATGAACGCCTTGCGCAGGGTGAGCGACATCCCACTGAGGTACAAATCGGTCATGGCGAGGCGGGAGGAGCAGCTGCTCCCCGCGAAGGAGGCATACGGGTTCGAGCGGATTTCCTATGACTTTGACGAGGTGACAGACGACCCCGAGATTGACGTGGTGGACATCTGCACGCCGCCCTACGTGCACGCGGAGATGGTCAAGAAGGCGATGGGGGCGGGGAAGCACGTGATTTGCGAGAAGCCCCTGACCGGCTATTTCGGCGAGGAGGGGGACGTGGCGCCGATTGGCGACACGGTCCCGAAAGAGGCCATGTACCGGAAATTGATGGGCTCTTTGGCGGAACTTAAGGAGGCCATAGAAGGGGCCGGCACGAAGTTCATGTACGCGGAGAATTTCGTGTATGCCCCCGCGATTGCGAAGGCGGCGGAGATTGTCAGGGCGAAGAAGAGCAGGATCTTGTACATGAAGGGCGAGGAGAGCCTGAAAGGGTCCAGCTCGCACGTCGCCGGGGAATGGGCGAAGACAGGGGGAGGCACGTTCATCCGGACGGGGACGCATCCGCTGTCCGCCATCCTTTGGCTGAAGCAGCAGGAGGCGGCCGCCAGGCGCGTCCCGATCAGGGTGACGGAGGTCATGGCCGACATGGGGAGGGTGACGGCCACGCTTTCCGAGTACGAGCACAGGCACATCGCCGCGCGCCCGGTTGACGTGGAGGACAACGGGACGGTCATCCTCACGTTTTCCGACCGGTCTAAGGCGGTCGTCATCGCGGCGGACACCTGCCTGGGCGGCAGCAGGAATTACGTGGAGCTGTATTGCAACGACGCCATGCTGCAATGCAACCTGACGATGAACGACCTCATGTGCACGTACATGCTTGACGAGAACGGGATGGATTCCGTCCCCCTCTCGGAGATGCTGCCCGCGAAGACGGGGTGGAACAGGCCGTTCATCGCGGACGAGATGATCCGCGGGTACACGGACGAGATGCAGGATTTCATGGAATGCGTTTGCTTCGGGCGGGAGCCCCAGTCGGGCTTCCGGCTCGCCTACGACACGGCGAGGGTGACTTACGCGGCGTATGCCTCGGCGGAGCTGGGGAGGAAAGTCATTTTGGAGGGAGAGGCATGATGGGAAATCTGGCGGATTTATTTTATGAGGCGGCGGGCAGGAACGAGGGCAAGGAGGCAATCTGGTGCGACGGGGAGTCGCTGACGTACGGCGAGCTTGCGGCGATGGCCGGCGGTTACGCGAGGTTCTTGCGCGAGAGCGGCGTGCGGCACGGGGACCATGTGGGGGTCGCCCTAAGCAACGGCATCCCTTATGTCGCGCTCATGCTGGCCGCGGCGGACTTAGGCTGCGCGCTGGTCCCCGTCAACCCGACGCTCCCCGCAGGCGCCGCTAGGACGGCGTTTGGGGCGGCGGACGTAAGGCACGTGGTCGCGCGGAGCTTCTTTTTGGAGCAAATGGAAAAGTCGGGCGCCGACGTGGCCGGGGCCAGGATATGCGTGGATCGGGATTTCCCTGGCGCCGTGACGCTGCCGCGCGGGGAAGATCTCATGGCGTCGGGGCGCCTGGGGCTCCCGCGCGCCTCCGGGGACGAGCTGTATGTCATCACGCTGACGTCCGGGTCCACGGGGTCGCCGAAGCCGATCGGGCTGACGCAGAAAAATAAGCGGGACCGGGCGATGGCCCATGTCCGCATGTACGGCATCACGGAGGACGACAGGGTGCTTGCCGCCACGCCGCTGTACCATTCCCTAGCGGAGCGGCTCGTGCTGATCCCGCTCCTCACCGGCGCGACGAGCGTCCTGCTCGCGAGGTACACGCCCCGCCTCTTTTTGGATTGCCTGAGGGAGCAGCGCGTGACGTTCTCCATCGCGGTGTCCGCCCAGCTAAGGCAGGTGGCGGATCTATTAGGGTCGGGCGACCGCGAGGCCTTTCGCCTGCGCTGCGTCGTGTCCTCCTCCGCGCCCTTAGACATGGGCACGAG
>CAZOLD010000029.1:0-1028 GCA_964580595.1 uncultured Eubacterium sp. | reverse complement strand
GAGGCGCTGGCATGGGGGCTAGGCTGTGCCTTCCATGAGATGTACGGGACTTCCGAGACGTCGACCGTCACGGATATCGACATCAGGGAATGCGCGGGCAAGATGGGGTCGGTCGGCAGGCCGATCGCGGAGGCGGACGTAAGGATCCTAGGGCCGGACGGCGCGGCGGCGCGCCAGGGGGACGTCGGGGAGATCGCCTGCCGGACGCCGCTTTTGTGCGAAGGCTACTATGGCAGGCCGGACGCTTTTTCCGACGCCCTTTGCGACGGCTATTTCAGGACAGGGGACTTAGGGCGCTTAGACGAGGACGGCTATTTGTATTTCATGGGTAGGAAGAAAGAGCTGATCATCACCGGGGGGATTAACGTGTACCCCTCGGACGTCGAGGCTTGCGTGGGCCGGCTGGAGGGCGTGGCGGAATGCGCCGCCTTCCCCCTGCCGGACGACAGGCTAGGGGAAGTCGTGGCGGTCGCCGTCGTGGCAAAGGATGGGGCCGCCGTCAGCAGGAGATCCGTCCAGATGTGGTGCGCGAGGAACCTCGCGGATTTCCAGCAGCCGCATGAAATCTTCTTCGTGGACCAGCTCCCGAAGAACGGGATGGGGAAAATCGTGAGGTCAGGCCTTGCGGAGCACGTCATGAAGCATGGGAGGCGATAGGCATGGATGTTTTAGGGTTTGTGGCTGATTTATTAGAGAAAAAGTACGAGGTGGAGGGGATGGGGGACCCTGACAGCTTCAACTACGTGGAGAGCGGTTACGTGGACTCCTTGGGGATCATACAGTTCATCGCCGAGCTGGAGGACGAGTTCTCCATCGAGTTCTCGGACGACGAGATCGCCAGCGAGGAGTTCAAGACGGTAGGCGGCGTGTCGCGGATCATCGAGGGGAAGCTTCGCGCCTCCTAGGGGGCGCGAGGTTGAATTGCCTGTTTAATTCAGCCAGACTCCAGCCGTTTTTTGCCGCCTCGATTTCATAAAAATGGCGTTCTTCCACATTGGAAATACGCATCAGTTTGAGATAGTGAGACC
>CAZOLD010000028.1:0-12259 GCA_964580595.1 uncultured Eubacterium sp. | reverse complement strand
GAGTCGTTCGCGCTTTATGAGCAGGGCATCCGCAGGCTTCGGTATTGCCAGGAGAAAATAGACTGGGTGGAAAAGCAGATGCTCGTCTTAAACGAGCAAGGGGAGCTTGAGGAGCTCGGCGAACCATAGAGAGGGATGGCCATGGATATCGATATCAAAGCAGAAACCGCGGCACGGGCAGAGCGGGCGGACGCGGTCATCGCGAAATACCTGCCGAAGGAGGAAGGGCTGCAGCGGACGGTGATTTCCGCCATGAATTACAGCGTCTTGGCGGGCGGGAAGCGGCTGCGCCCGATCCTCATGATGGAGACGTACCGGATGTTCGGGGGAAGGTCGGACGTGATCGAGCCCTTCATGGCGGCGATTGAGATGATCCATACCTATTCCCTGGTCCACGACGACCTGCCGGCGATGGACGACGACGAATACCGCAGGGGGAAGAAGACGACGCACGCCAAATACGGGGAAGCGATGGGCATTTTGGCGGGCGACGGGTTATTGAACCTCGCGTTCGAGACAGCGGCAAAGGCCTTTGACTTAGAGCCGGGGAACGCGAATATCGGCAAGGCGATCCAGAAGCTTTCCGGCAAATCCGGGATTTACGGGATGCTAGGCGGCCAATGCGCGGACGTGGAAGCCGAGGGGAAGGAAGTCACGGAGGAAACGCTCCGGTTCATTTACCGGATGAAGACGGGCGCGCTGTTAGAGGCCGCGATGCAAATCGGGGCGATCCTGGCCGGGGCGACGAAAGGCGAGCAGGACGCGGTCGGGCAGGCGGCCGCGGATTTCGGGCTGGCCTTCCAGATAAGGGACGATATCCTGGACGTGGCGGGCGAGGCGGAGACGCTGGGCAAGCCTGTGGGGAGCGATGCGAAAAATGGCAAGGTTACCTATCCGTCGCTTTACGGGCTGGAGGAATCCTCTAGGGAGGTGGAGCGCCTCTCGAAGCGCGGCGTGGAGCGGCTGCGGGCGCTGGTGGTCCGGAATGAATTCTTAGAGCGGCTCATGATATCGCTCATCCACAGGGAGAATTAGGCGGCGCGGCCCCGCATGCGGGGAGGCGCGCCATGGCTCCCTTGCCCGCGCCGGCGCGGCGGGAAGATGGGTGGGGCGTGGCGGTTTTGCATGGACCGGAGGCGGTTGCCGCCGAGGCCGGAATGGGATGGGGCTTCCAAATTATGCTGTTAGATAGAATCGAAGGGCCGAATGACATTAAGAAAATCGATGAGAAAGACCTTCCCGCGCTCGCGGACGAGATCCGGGAGTTTTTGGTATGCCGGGTCGCGGAGAATGGCGGACATTTGGCGTCAAACCTAGGGGTGGTGGAGCTGACGATGGCGATGCACCTCTTTTGCCAGCTGCCGGAGGACAAGATCATCTGGGACGTGGGGCACCAGTCCTATACGCATAAGTTGCTGACCGGGCGGCGGGAGGAGTTTGCCGGCTTGCGCAAGTATGGCGGGATGAGCGGGTTCCCGAAGCGGGCGGAGAGCGATTGCGACAGCTTTGACACGGGGCATAGCTCGACGTCCATCTCCGTGGGGCTAGGTTACGCGCAGGCCAGGGAGCTCACGGGAGGGGACTACCGCGTGATTTCCGTCATCGGGGACGGAGCCATGACGGGCGGCATGGCTTACGAGGCGCTCAACAACGCTTCCAGGCTCGAGTCAAATTTCATCATCGTGCTGAATGACAATAACATGTCCATTTCCGAGAACGTGGGAGGCCTGTCGCGGTACCTGGGCAATTTGCGCACCGCGAAGGCATACCAGGACCTAAAGAACGGGGTTACGAACTCCTTAAACAAGATCCCGGTATACGGCAAGCGGATGGTGGAGCAGATCAGGCGCACGAAGAGCGGCATCAAGCAGCTCATCATACCGGGCATGCTGTTTGAGAATATGGGGATCACTTACTTAGGGCCGGTGGACGGGCATAACATCAAGGAAGTCCTGCGGGCGCTGCGGGACGCGGCGAAGGTCGAGGGGGCGGTCGTCGTCCATGCGATCACGCAGAAAGGGAGGGGTTATGTCCCGGCGGAGCGCCATCCGGCGAGGTTCCACGGGGCGGAGCCGTTCGAGGTGGATTCCGGGCTCCCTAGCTGTCCCAGGACGGTGGCCAATTATACGGACGTCTTTTCCACGATCATGCGCAAGCTAGGAGAGAGGGAACCGAAAGTTGTCGCGATCACCGCGGCCATGAGCGACGGGACGGGCTTGAAGCGGTTCCGCAACATGTTCCCGGATCGCTTTTTCGACGTCGGGATCGCGGAAGGCCACGCGGTGACGTTCGCCGCGGGGCTGGCGGTGGCCGGCCTGAAGCCGATTGTCGCCATTTATTCTTCTTTTCTTCAGAGGGCATATGACCAGATCCTCCATGACGTGTGCATCCAGGACCTGCCGGTGGTGTTCGCGATCGACCGGGCGGGGCTTGTCGGGAGCGACGGGGAGACGCACCAGGGGGTTTTTGACCTGTCCTATCTTTCCACGATTCCCAATATGGCGATCCTGGCTCCCAAGAACAAATGGGAGCTTTCTGATATGGTGAAATTCGCGCTGGGATACGGGCATCCCGCCGCGATCCGCTACCCGAGGGGGGAGGCGTACGCCGGCTTAAAGGAGTTCCGCGCGAAAATCGAATACGGGAAGAGCGAGATGATTTATGAGGAGAGCGGCATTGCCCTCTTAGCGGTCGGGAGCATGGTGAGGACGGCGGAGGAGGTGCGCGCGCGGCTCAAGGAGGCGGGGCGTCCCTGCACGCTGGTCAATGTGCGTTTCGTAAAGCCCATCGATACCGGGATGTTGGATGAGCTGTCTAAGACGCACAGCCTTCTCGTGACGATGGAGGAGAACGTGCTAAGCGGCGGGTACGGGGAGCACGTGACGCGCTATCTGAAGGAGGCGGGAAGGGAGGCGGCCGGCGGGCCGCGGGTCCTCAATATCGCGATCCCCGACCGGTTCGTGCCGCAGGGGAGCGTGGATATCCTTTGCGAGAAGCTGGGCTTAGATGCCGGATCCGTCACGGCAAGGATCGAGGAAATCCTGCGGCAAGGAGAGCAGGCGTGACGGGACGGCTTGCCGCGCCGGGGGCGCGGGCGGGAATGGGGCGGTTGGTTTGAAGGAGCGTTTGGACGTGCTGTTGGCGGAACGCGGCCTGGCGCCTTCCAGGGAAAAGGCGAAGGCACTGATCATGGAGGGGAAAGTCTTCGCGGCGGGGCAGCGGGAAGATAAGGCCGGGACTTTTTTTGACAGCAACGTGGAAATCGAGGTGCGGGGGGAGCCGTTAAGGTACGTAAGCCGAGGGGGCCTGAAGCTGGAGAAGGCGCTAAGCCGGTTCGGGATCGGCCTGGAAGGGAAGGCTTGCATGGATATCGGGGCCTCTACCGGGGGATTCACGGATTGCATGCTGCAAAACGGCGCGAGGAAAGTCTACGCCGTGGACGTGGGATACGGGCAGCTTGCCTGGAAGCTGCGGCAGGATGAGCGCGTCGTGTGCATGGAGAAGACGAATATCCGCTATGTCACGCCGGAAGACATCGGGGAGGCGCTTGATTTTGCCACGGCGGACGTCTCCTTCATTTCCTTAGGGAAGGTCCTTCCCGCGGCGCGGGGTCTTTTGCGGGAGGACGGGGAGATGGTGTGCCTGATCAAGCCTCAGTTCGAGGCCGGCAGGGAGAAAGTTGGGAAAAAAGGCGTCGTGCGGGACGCGAAAGTGCATGAGGAAGTGATAGGGCGGGTGATTTCTTTTTCCAGGGAAAACGGGTTTGGCGTGAGGAACCTGGATTTTTCCCCGATCAAGGGGCCGGAAGGGAATATCGAGTACCTGCTCCACATCCAAAAGGGATGGCGGGAACAAGAGGAGACGGGGGCGGCGGCTGTGGTGACGCAGGCGCACGTCGCGCTGGCATAGGGCTATGAAGAATTTTTACATCATTGCGAATTCAAAACGCGACAAGGGGCTTGCCTTGACGAAGGAGCTGTGCCGCTTCCTTACGGAAAACGGCGCCTGCTGCGCCTACCGGGAGAACCGGCCGCGGGAGAGGGAGCGCTTGGATCCCTGCCGCGTCCCGGACGGGACGGAGTGCGTCCTGGTCGTGGGGGGAGACGGCACGCTTTTGGAGACCGCGAGGAACATGGCGGGGCGGGACATCCCGCTCATCGGGGTGAATACCGGGCACGTGGGGTATTTGTGCGAGCTGGAGGCCGACACGGCCATGGAGGGGATGCGCCAGCTCCTTGCGTCCGATGGCCGCGACGCGGAAAACAGGATGCTGCTGGCGGGCTCTTTCCCCGGGGAGGACGGGAGAAAGGAAGAGCGGACGGCGCTCAATGACATCGTCATCCACCGTTTCGGGTCTCTTCGGGTCATCGACCTTGTCATCTCGGTCAACGGGAAGTACCTGAACACATACAGCGCGGACGGGGTCATCCTTGCGACGCCCACCGGCTCCACGGGATACAGCATGTCCGCCGGAGGGCCTATCGTCGACCCGGGGGCGGAGCTGATTTTGGTCACGCCGATCTGCTCCCACGCGCTCAACGCGAAGAGCATCGTGCTGGGGGCGGGGGACGAGGTCACGGTCGAGGTCGGGCGGCGGGACGGCGGGGAGAGCGTGGAGGTCAGCTTTGACGGCGGCCAGGTCGGGACGCTGCGCGCCGGGGAGAAAATCGTGGTGCGCAAGGCGGGCACGCACGCGAAAATCCTGAATTTGAGCAGACTAAGCTTCCTGGAGCGGCTGCGCAAGAAGCTGCAGGCATATTCCTGAGGGATGGCCGGCGCGGGCGGGAAAGGGCGCCTAAGGATCACGGGATTTGGCGATTGCCATGGCATGAGTTATGTGCTATCATCTTAGGATGTGGGGAAAACGGGAGGCTGTTTCCCTGGGGAAGGGAGGGGTGGAAGGATGGGACGGTACAAGGAGGAATTCATTGCGTTCATGGTGGACAGCCAGGCGCTGCAGTTTGGCGAATTCACGTTGAAGAGCGGGAGGAAATCCCCCTTTTTCATGAATGCCGGCGCGTATGTGACGGGGGCGCAGCTTACGAGGCTTGGCGAGTGCTACGCGGCCGCGATCCATGAGCATTACGGCGACGGGATTGACGTGATGTTCGGGCCGGCTTACAAGGGCATCCCGCTTGCGGTGGCGGCCGTCATGGCATACAGCAGGATGTACGGGAAGGAGGTTCGCTATTGCTCTAACCGCAAGGAGTATAAGGATCATGGGGATGCGGGGATTTTGCTGGGCAGCCCTTTGAGGGACGGGGACAGGGTCGTCATCATAGAGGACGTCACGACGTCTGGGAAGTCCATGGAGGAGACGGTCCCGATCGTGCGCGCGCAGGCGGACGTCGAGATTTTGGGGTTGATGGTTTCCTTAAACCGCATGGAGCGCGGCAAGGGGGAGAAAAGCGCGTTAGAGGAGATACAGGATCTGTACGGGTTCGCGGCGAACGCGATCGTGACGATGCGGGACGTGGTAGAGTACCTGTACCAGAAGCCTTACAAGGGCAAGGTTTACATCGATGAGGAAATGAAGGCAGCGATTGACAGTTATTATGAAAAATACGGGGTGAAGACAAATGAATGAGAATGAGAAGATGTACAAGACATTAGGTTCCTCAGGCGCGTGGAACATCGTGATTGGCGTGGTCGTGCTGGTTTGCGGGACCGCTTGCGGGATTATCGCGATTATCAACGGCGCCAGGATGCTGAAGCGCAAATCCGATATCATCATCTAGCGGCCTTGGGATGGCTGGTTTTTTCATGGATGGGCCGGATAAGGAGAGCGCATGAGGAGAAAGAGGAACAGTTATAAATTCGCGGGGAAGAAGCATTCCGCCAAGGGGAAGGTGTCGCTGGCCTTAGGGCTCCTTTCCGCCCTAGCGGGGATCGCCTTGGTGGCGGCCTCCGTGCGGGAGGCGGGCAACGCGTCCGTTTATGTCGGGAGCATTGGCCTGCTGTCGATGTTTTTAGCGTGCGCCTCCCTGGTGATTGGGATATCCGGTTTCGGGGAGGATACCTACAAGCTGTTCCCCATATTGGGGAGCTTGTGCTCCGCGCTGGCGCTGGCCGGATGGGCGGCCATATACGCGCTGGGGTTTTATCTGTGACGGCAGGCGCGGGCGGCTCCTCCCGGTCATGCCCGCGCGTCAGGGCAGGATTCCCTGCCGCGATGAGGGATCGGGGCAGACTGGTGGAAAGGCAGGGCGGGAAATGGGTTATCGCGAGATATGGCAGCCTCGCTATGACGAGGTGCGGGAGCGTTACCCGCTCGTCATGGAGCGGATAGGGCAGATTGGGGACGAGGAGACGACGCCGCAGCCGTACCGCGGCTTTTTTCGCCACGCGGCGGCGTTCCTTTCGCATTTAGGCCGGCTGGAGGAGGAGGTGGCTTCCGGCAGGTGGGAAATGAGGGGCCTGCGGGAGATGCAACAGGAGAACCGCTCGCTGTATGAGGAGATCCTGCCCGGGAATTACGGGAAGGGATACGCGAGCCCGAAGTTCGCCGCCGAGGCCCTAGGCGAGCCGTTCGGGAAATTGTTCAGCGCGCTGTACGCGGATTTCCGTTCCTTGATCCCCTGCGCTTTCGAAGGCCGGATTTACGAGATCACGATCTTTGGCGAGCTTTTTGTCGAGATTTACAATTGCTTTGAGGCGGACGAGCTTCCCGCGTTCCAAGAGATCGAGGCGATCGTATATTGGTTTTACCATGATTACGAGGAGATTTTCACGGAGAATGCCGTCCTTTCCCAGACTTGCCCGGAACTGGATTTCCATGTCCGGGTCATTATGGACAGCGACCTGTCGGATCCGCGCTACCTCTACCGCTATGGGGCCTATGTCACGGAGAACGAGCTGCGGACGGCGCAGTTCTTAGGCCGGATGCCGGAAGAGGAGATCCGCAGGATGGCGGACGCCTATACGGAAGGGTACCGGATCGGCTTTGAGGTGACGGGGAAGGATTTGTCCAAGAAGAAATTCGTGGAGCTGCGTTACCCGATTGGCTTTGAGCGGATGATGCGGGCCGCGGTCCTGAATTTCGAGAGGATGGGGCTAAGCCCGGTCGTGTCGCTTGGCAGGGGGTTTTCCGCGGACGGGAGGGGGCTGCCGGGGCAGCCTGTCACGAGCGTGCCCGCGAACCGGCAGTATGAATACGACCACAGGGAGGACAAGGCGGCGTATTTGGACAAGTCCTTAGAGGAGAGGCGGCTTGCGTGCCTGCGATCCGCTTACGCGAAGCGGGCCGCGCAGGCGGCCCTGTACGGCGGCCCGGCCGTGGTGGAGACGTTCGGGGAGGCGGGCTTCGTGCCGGAGAAGGACCCTTGCGCCTACCATTACGACGAGGAACAGAGGAAAATCAACGTTTACGGCGCGAATATGGCGGCGCAGGCCATGAATGCCTATATCAAGGGCGAGGAGAGGAGCTTCACGATCATTGCTTTCCCGATCCCGGAGATCGGGCCGGAATACGAGAGGATTTTCCAGAAGACGGTGGAAGTGAACACGCTGGATTACCGGAAATACCGCGCGATGCAGCAGAGGCTGATCGACGTGCTAGACGGGGGCGATTACGTGCGCGTCACCGGGCGCGGGAAGAACATGACGGATCTGACCGTGGCGCTTTGCCCTATCGGGGATCCCGCGAAGGAGACGATTTTTGAGAATTGCGTGGCGGACGTGAACATCCCGGCTGGAGAGGTATTCACGTCCCCCGTGCTGAAGGGGACAAACGGGAGGCTGCATGTCACGGAAGCTTACCTGGAAGGATTGCGCTACCAGGACCTGGAAGTGGATTTCAAGGACGGGATGGTAAGCGGGTATTCCTGCGGGAATTTCGGCGATGGGGAGGAGGGCCAGGCGTTCCTTCGGGAGAACCTGCTTAAGCACCACGACACGCTGCCGATGGGGGAGTTCGCCATTGGCACGAACACGACGGCTTACCGGATGGGGATGGACTTTCAGATCCGGGACAGGCTGCCTGTCTTGATCGCGGAAAAGGCCGGCCCCCATTTCGCGGTCGGGGACACTTGCTACAGCTGGGCGGAGGATATCCCGGTGTTCAACCCGGACGGAAAAGAGATTATCTCAAGGGATAACGAAGTGTCCATCCTGCGGAAGGAAGACGCGGGGAAGGCCTATTTCAACTGCCATACGGACATTACCCTGCCCTATGACGAGGTGGGGCGCATCACGGTGCACAGGCCGGACGGCACGGAGGAGGACATCATAAGGGACGGGAGGTTCGTGGTGCCTGGGACCTTGGAATTGAACATCCCCTTGGATGCGCCGCGCGTCGATGCCTGATTGGGGCGCGGGGATGCGCCGCGCGGCAGGCAGGTGATTTGCGCGGCGGCCGGAAGTCGCGCCGCGTTGAAGGTGGTCGCGCCGCGCGGACATGAAAGCTGCCGTGTGGAGGCAGGGCTGTCGTGCGGGTATGGGAGAGCTGCCGCGCGGGAGGAAGGGAGAGGAATCATGGCGAAAGTAGGGATTGTGATGGGAAGCGATTCGGACATGCCGGTCATGGCGAAGGCCGCGGATGTTTTAGAGGAGCTTGGGATCCCATATGAGATGCGGATTATTTCCGCGCACAGAGAGCCGGACGAGTTCTTTGAGTACGCGAAAGGAGCGGAAGGGCGGGGGCTTAAGGTGATTATCGCGGGCGCGGGGATGGCGGCGCATCTCCCGGGCATGTGCGCCGCGATTTTCCCGATGCCGGTCATCGGCGTCCCGATGCACACGACGTCGCTAGGGGGGCGCGACTCGCTCTATTCCATCGTCCAGATGCCAACCGGCATTCCGGTCGCGACGGTCGCGATCAACGGGGGCGCGAACGCGGGGCTTTTAGCGGCGAAGATCTTAGCCGTCTCGGACGAGGGGCTGCTAGTTAGGCTGAAGGCCTATTCCCTGGAACGGAAGGGCGAGGTGGAGGAAAAGGACGCGCGCCTGCAAAAAGTCGGGTACCGGGAATACCAAGGGAAATAGGCGCAATCCGCAAGGACGCCGTTTTTCTGGGACTTCCTGGAAGCCGCGGCGGGAGGAGGATAGGATGGATTACAAGAATTCGGGCGTGGACATCGAGGCCGGTTACAAGGCCGTCGAGCTGATGAAGACGCATGTGAGGCAGACCATGCGGCCGGAGGCGCTGACCGGCCTGGGCGGGTTTTCCGGCGTGTTCTCCATCGAGAAATGGAAAAGCATGGAGAAGCCGGCGCTGGTGTCCGGCACGGACGGCGTCGGCACGAAGCTAAAGCTGGCGTTCCTGATGGGCCGGCACGACACGGTCGGGATTGATTGCGTGGCGATGTGCGTCAACGACATCGCCTGCGCGGGCGCGGAGCCGCTTTTTTTCCTGGATTATATCGCCTGCGGGAAGAATTACCCCGAGAAGATCGCGGAAATCGTGAGCGGCGTGGCAAAGGGCTGCGCCATGTGCGGGGCCGCGCTGATTGGCGGCGAGACGGCGGAGATGCCCGGGTTCTACCCGGAGGACGAATATGACCTCGCCGGCTTCGCAGTGGGGATCGTGGACGAGCGGGACATCATCAAGGGGGATGGGCTGCGGGCGGGGGACGCGCTCATCGGCCTGGCAAGCTCGGGCGTCCATTCCAACGGGTTTTCCCTGATCCGCAAGATTTTCCCCATGGAACGGGAGGCGCTGGGCGCGTACCATGAAGGATTGGGGCAGACGCTGGGGGACGCCCTGCTTACGCCCACGAAGATTTATGTCAAGGCGCTGCGCCATGTCAGGGAAGCCGGCGTCCGCGTGAAGGCCTGCAGCCATATTACGGGCGGCGGGTTTTACGAGAACGTGCCGCGCATGTTGCCGGAGGGGAAGCGCGCCATCATACGAAAGGACAGCTACGAGGTTCCGGGAATTTTCCGGATGATCGCGAAAGACGGGCAGGTTGAGGAGGAATCCATGTACCATACTTATAACATGGGCATCGGCATGGTCCTGGCCGTGAGCGAGGAAGACGCCGCGCGGGCGATGGAGGCCATCCGCGCCGCGGGGGAGGATCCTTTCGTGATCGGACGGGTCGTGGACGGGGAAAAAGGGGTGGACATATGCTAAGGGTCGTGGTTTGCGTATCCGGCGGCGGCACGAACCTGCAGGCGATATTAGACGCGATAGACCACGGGGACGTCACGAACGCGAGGGTCGCCTCCGTCATCAGCAATAACCCCGGCGCCTATGCCTTAGAGAGGGCGAGGCGGCACGGGATCGAGGCCGTTTGCGTCTCCCCAAGGCAATTTGGCAGCCGTGAGGAATTCAACCGGGCTTTTTTGGAAAAGCTGGATGCCGCCGGGGCGGACCTGGTGGTCCTGGCGGGATTTTTGGTGGTGCTCCCGGCAGAGGTCGTGCAGGCGTACCGGAACCGCATCATCAATATCCATCCGTCCCTCATCCCTTCTTTTTGCGGCAAGGGGCATTATGGCTTAAAGGTCCATGAGGCGGCGCTTGAGAGGGGCGTGAAGGTCACGGGGGCGACCGTGCATTTCGTGGACGAGGGGACGGACACCGGGCCTATCATCCTGCAGCAGCCGGTCCTCGTGCGCGAGGGGGACACGCCGCAGGAGCTGCAGCGGCGCGTCATGGAAGAAGCAGAATGGAAGATCCTGCCGATGGCCATCGATTTGATCGCGAACGGGAAAATCAAGGTGGAGGGCGGCCGGGTAATCCGGACGTGACGGGAAGGCGTTTCCCCATCGCGCCGGGCGCGGAAAGGAGAATGGATGAAAGTATTGATCGTAGGGGGCGGCGGGCGCGAGCACGCCATCGCGATGAGCGCGGCGAAAAGCCCTAAGGTGGACAAGATTTACTGCGCGCCGGGAAACGCGGGCATCGGGCAGATCGCGGAATGCGTCCCGATTGGCGCGATGGAATTCGGAAAGCTGGCGGCTTTCGCGAAGGAGCATGAGGTCGGCCTTACCATCATCGGGATGGACGACCCGCTTGTCGGCGGGATCGTGGACGTTTTCGAGGCGGAGGGGCTAAGGGTGTTCGGGCCTCGGAAGAACGCCGCCATCCTAGAGGGCAGCAAGGCCTTCTCCAAGGATTTGATGAAGAAATACGGGATTCCCACGGCCGCCTATGAGACGTTTGACGATCCGGGCGAGGCGCTTTCTTACTTGGAGCGGGCGAAAATGCCGGTCGTCCTGAAGGCGGACGGGCTTGCTTTGGGAAAAGGGGTCCTGATTTGCCGGACGTTAGGGGAGGCAAAGGCGGGCGTGAGGGAAATCATGCAGGATAAGAAGTTCGGGGACGCCGGGAACCGCATGGTGGTGGAGGAGTTCATGACAGGGCATGAGGTTTCCGTGCTTTCGTTTACCGACGGGAAGACGATTATGCCCATGTCGTCCGCGCAGGACCATAAGCGGGCGAAGGATGGCGGCCTGGGCTTGAATACCGGCGGGATGGGGACGTTCTCGCCAAGCCCGTTCTACGACAGGGAAACGGACGAGTTTTGCAGGGAGCATATTTTCCAGGCGACGGTGGACGCCATGGCAAAGGAGGGGAGGCCGTTTGCCGGGGTCATATTCTTCGGGCTGATGCTGACGGAGGACGGGCCTAAGGTCCTTGAGTACAACGCGCGTTTCGGAGACCCGGAGGCGCAGGTCGTCCTGCCGCGCATGGAAAACGACATGATTGAGGTCATGGAGGCCTGCATTGACGGGCGGCTTAGCGAGGTGCGCCTCCGGTTTGAGGATAACGCCGCTGTCTGCGTGGTCCTCGCGTCTGACGGTTATCCCCTGTCCTATGAGAAGGGGTTTGAGATAAGCGGGCTGGAGAATTTTGAGGGCCGGGACGGGTATTATTGCTTCCACGCCGGCACGGCCTGGAAGGATGGGAAAATCGTCACGAATGGCGGGCGCGTCCTGGGGATCACCGCGAAAGGCGAAGACTTAAGGCAGGCGCGCAGGAAGGCATACGAGGCCACGGAATGGGTCACGTTCGGCAACAAATACATGAGGCATGACATTGGGAAAGAGCTGGACGGGGAGTGACGTGACAGGCGCGCAGGAAAGCTTACGAGGCCACGGAATGGGTCACGTTCGGCGACAAATACATGAGGCATGACATCGGGAAAGAGCTGGATGGGGCGTGACGTGACAGGCGCGCAGGAAAGCTTACGAGGCCACGGAATGGGTCACGTTCGGCGACAAATACATGAGGCATGACATCGGGAAAGAGCTGGATGGGGCGTGACGTGACAGGCGCGCAGGAAAGCTTACGAGGCCACGGAATGGGTCACGTTCG
>CAZOLD010000027.1:0-12314 GCA_964580595.1 uncultured Eubacterium sp. | reverse complement strand
TGCCATAATCCGCCCAGCTTATTCCTCCGTGCCACGGGCGGCATCCTGCCTGCCGCGCACGGTGCCCTGCTTATCGACGCGCCTCGGGTATACCTGCCTGCCGCTCAAGAGGCAAACGGAACACCCTCCCACTTGCATCTCCAAGATCTCGCCTAAGCTGCTCTCCCCCAGTTCCGTGAATTCTTTTGAGGTATCCAAGCGAAGCGTCCACTCCACCCCTTTAGGAAGCGCGAATTTCTGCGGGATATTCTGGAAATTATATGCAATATAAATACTTTCGTCCATCCCGGCGTATGCCCCGCTGTAGAACATGCCGATATACCCCTGGTTCCGGTTGAAGTCGATCTTCCATCCATTGTCGCTGTGATAGGACAAATCCGGCCATTCCTGGTTCCCGTATCCTAGCAGCTGGTAGGGCTTGGGGCTGCGCAGGGCAGGGTAGGACTTCCGCAATTGCGCGAGATATGAGACATACGCGCAAATGCTCCTGGCTGTCGCGGAATCCTTCCAATCCTTCCAGCCCACCGCGTTATCCTGGCAATAGGCATTGTTGTTCCCGTCTTGCGTATTGGCGCACTCATCCCCCATCCAGATCATCGGAACGCCCTGCGCGAAAAACAGCACGGCAAGGGCGTTCCGCAGCTGCCGCTTCCGCATCTTATCCACGCTATGCTTCCGGCAAAAGCCCTCCTGGCCGCAATTGATACTGTAATTCCAGTCGTTCCCGTCCCGGTTCTCCTCCCCGTTCGTCTCATTGTGCTTGTATTCATAAGAAAACGAATCCCAAAGCGTGAACCCGTTATTCTCCGCGACGAAATTGACGAACCCCTGGCTCGCCTGCTGCCTGCGCATCTGGCAGGCAAATTCATACAGGTTCGCGTTCTGCCGATTAATCATCTTTCGGACGCCATAGAGGAACCGGTCATCGTAGGTGAACAGCTCCGGCCCGAACCGATGCTCATCCTCAACCAGTTCCTTCCGGAAGCCATGGTAAAGGAGCTTGCACCTAGCCAGGCGGGTGTCCTGCGCCACCAAATCCACCACCTGCTGGCTCGCAAACAGGCGAAACCCGTCCACATGGTACTCCCTGTGCCAGAAATGCAGGACCTCAATGACAAAGAGGGGGCTGATTTTCTCCGGGAAATAGAACTCCAGCAGGCATTCCATCCGCTTCTCGTGCATGGAACGGATCAGCCTCTTTAGGCTGTCAGGGTCATTCCCCTCCCCTAAGTAAGAGGCCTTCGGCGAAAAATAGCTGCCCGTCGCATACCCCCAATAATTAATCGAGTCACGCATGGTGCCATCTTCCTTGCCCTGATCTAAGGACATGACCTCCTCAAACTCATAAATTGGCATGAACAGGAGGGACGTCACGCCCAAGCCCTTCAGGTAATCCAGCTTCCGCGCTACCGCGTCCACCGTGCCTTTGCTCTTGGCATGCCCTTTCATCCCCATGGAAAAGCCGCGCACATGCAGCTTATACATGACCATATCCTCTTTTCGGATTCCTGGAAAATCGTTGTCATTCCATTGAAAATCGGAAAAATAAAATGAACTTTTAATTTTTGTTCTTATTTCGTCTTCTTTTGCTCCTGCCTGCGCGCCCCTTTTCCCCAGCCTCTCCCGTTCCTTCCGTGGCATAAAAGACTTCCTGCGCATCCCGGCCTCGCGGCGCTCCTCGTCCGCCCAAGTCTCCCTTCCGCTGATCCTGCGAGCGTATAAGTCTGTCAATTCCTTCCCATTAATCTCAAAATTATAATCATATGCCGCCCAATCCAGGTCCTTGATGCCGATGGTATACGTCGTATCATAGTTGCCGCGCACTTCCATCGGTATCCTTATCGCCTCGTCCTTCCCCTTTGGGTAAAGCAATAGCCAGCACTCCGAATTCGGCAATGCCTGGGCTGAGAATGAAATGACGCCATTGCTCCGGGTCGTCCCCACGCTTTCTTTTGTCCCGCTGCAAATTTGGAAATCCATATATGCCTCCCTCACTGATGCCTGAATCCTCGCCCGCTTCTCCCGCGCCTCCGCGATTCTCCACGTCCGCCCTAAGCCCCGGCGCGGTTACGGTGCCCCAATGTCCGCAAGAACAAACTGCCTCTTGCCCCAGCGTCTTTCTCATTATATCAACATTCTTCCGTTTTGAAAAGAATTTTTCGACATAAACAGGGACAGATTCTCCAAATCCCCCACATTTTCAACAGAAAAGGACAAAACCTCCGGCGCGATTCTTTTCAGGAACCCTGTCAGCGTCTTCTTCGGGCCAATCTCGACAAACAGCTCCACGCCGTCCCCTACCATGCGCTCCACGCTTTGCTTCCAGCGCACGGGAGAGGAGATTTGCCGCACAAGGAGGTCTTTCACCATATCGCGGTCCGTCACGTATTCCGCCGTCACGTTCGCGACATAGGGCGTGGCGATCTCCCTTATCTCCGTCCCGTCCAGCTCCTTCCCTAATTGCCTGCCCGCCTCCTCCATCATGGGCGAATGGAAGGGGCCGCTGACGTTCAGCCTCATGCACCGCCTAGCCCCCGCCTCCTTTAACGCGCCCACCGCCCTAGCGACCGAGGCATCCTCTCCGCTAATGACAGTCTGGCCCGGGCAATTGTAATTCGCGACTGCCACGATGCCTTCCGTCTTTTCGCAAATTCGCTCCACCTCCTCATCCGAAAGCCCCATGACCGCTACCATGGAGCCACCGGTGGGGACGGCCTCCTGCATGATGGCGCCCCTCTTTACGATAAGGCGCAGCGCGTCGCGCAAGGACAGGGCGCCGGACGCCACCAGCGCAGAATATTCCCCAAGGCTGAGTCCCGCGCAGACGGACGGCGCAAGCCCTCTTTCCTGGAAAACGGATAAGATCGCAAGCTCGACAGCCAGGATGGCGACTTGCGTATATTTCGTGACGTGCAAATCCCCATTTTCCCGGAAGATCAGATCCTCCACCGGGCACCCCAAAGCCTCGCCGGCCATGGCGAACACTTCCCTCGCGCACTCGAAATTTTCATAAAAATCCTTTCCCATGCCCGCGTACTGGGCTCCCTGGCCCGGAAAAACAAATGCTGCCTTTTTCATGGCGTTCCCTCCCTTGCTAGGAACATATCGCCAATCATCTCTTGACACTGGCGTGTGATTTCATGTATGATAGCGGTATTCAACGATGAAAGGAGAATGGATATGGGCAATTATGGCATTGACGACTTGAAAGAAGACTTCGCCGATGAGGATTCCGAAATCCTTGTCACGCTTACCTTAGAGGACGATTCTACGGTGGATTGCCGCATCTTGACAATCTTTGACATGGATGACAAAGACTATATCGCGTTGCTCCCGCTTGACGAGGACGGCGAGGACAACGAGGAAGGCGAAGTCTACCTCTACCAATATGAAGAGGATGAAGACGGGGAGCCGTCCCTCATCGATATCTCGGACGAGGACGAATACGAGGATGTCGTGGCTTACTTTGAGCAGCTTCTCGACGAGGACGAATGGGAGTTCGTCCTAGAGGACGAGGATGAAGAGGAAGAAGACGAGGACTGATGGCCGCGCCACCGGGATTCCCGGCGCGCCTCCCCTCTCCCCGGTGCCGCATCCCGCGGCTTCCCCTCCCGGCTAGGGGACGCGGGATCGTCCCCCTCTCCCTGCATTTCAGCGATAAACCTGGAGACATCGACGTCTTTCCCGTTGTATTGGCTCACGCTGTGGATGCAAAGCATCTCCTTCGCCCTCGTGACCCCTACGTAAAACATCCGCCGCTCCTCTTCTAGCTCGTCGTCTAAGACCGCTTTCTTGTAAGGCATCAGCCCCTCGTTCACGTCGATGATATGCACGATCGGGTACTCTAGGCCCTTCGCGCTGTGCAGCGTGGCGAGAGATACGGAATCCGTCTGCTCCTTCTGTTCCTTCTCCTTTTGCCTCTTCCATTCCTCCTCATAATCCCTAACGTGGGCAAGCCAGCTCTCGTAATCCGGAAACTCCCTGGCGTCGTCCTGGAGCTCGTCTAGCGTCTCTATCAAGCTGTCCGCGCGGATCTTCCGGTAATCCGCGTATTCCCTGAGATAGTCCTCATAGCCAATCCCCATGCGGATATAATTGATGGCAGCGAACGGGCGCACCCGCCCGATGGCGCGCAAATCCGCCTCAAGCTGCGCAATGCGCTCCGCCACCCAATCCTGCTGCTTCCCGTAGAAATAATCCGCCCAGGCATCGAAGTCTACCGTTTCCTTCTCTAGGCTGTCCCTCGTGATATAGCGGTTCGGGCGGTTCATGATCTGCAGGATGTCCTTCCTCGCGCGGCTCCCCGCGGCAAGGCGCAAGTAGGCGAAAATGTCCTTCGCGATCCAATGCTCATAAATGTTCGGGATCTTGTCTTTCGCACGGAACGGAATGTTATAGGACATGAGCTGCGACATGAACTTGCGCGGCTGGACATTGGTGCGGAACAGCACCGCGATATCGCGGTAATTGCGCCCATTCTTGCAGGCATCCATGATCTGCCTTATGATGGCGTCCCCTTCCTCGCGCTGGTCATTCCAGAGGGAATAGCGCACGCACGGGGAGAGGGGCGCCTTTGCCGTCCCCCCGTCCTCCCCGGAGGAATGGATTTCCTTCTCGAACCGCTTCGCGTTATGGGAAATCAAGCGGATGGACGCCTCCACGATCTCCTGCGGGGAACGGTAATTGGTATCTAGGAGCACGCGCCTCGCTTGCGGATAAACCTCCCGAAACTCCAGCATCAGCTCGGGCCTCGCGCCCCGGAAGCCGTAAATCGACTGGTCATCATCCCCGACCGCGAACAGGTTGTCCTCCGGCTGCGCTAACATCCTCACGATCTCGAACTGAATCCGGTTGATGTCCTGGAACTCATCCACCAGGATATATTGGAACTTCATCTGCCAGGCTGCCAGGATATCCTTCCGCTTCAAGAACAATTCATGGCAATAGACAAGCATGTCGTCAAAATCGATCAAGCGCCTTTGCTTCATGCTCGCGTCATAGGCCTGGAATACGCGCAAGAAGTCCTCCTTCGCGCAGCATTTCGGATCATATTGCTCCAAAGGGACGCCCGTATTTTTCACGATCCCGACCTCGCCTAGCAAATCCGCGACCATCTCTTTCTCATCATCGCATTCCAGCCGCAGGCTCTGCAGGATCTCCCGCATGAACCAGGAGCGCTGCTCGTCCCTTGCGATATTTCCGGCATGGAAGCCGTAGGCGTGCTTCAGGATTTGGAAAAAGACCGCATGGAACGTGCCGAACGTCACAGGATATTTCCTGCCGCCCATCAGGCGGCAAAAGCGCTGCCGCATCTCGGCGGCCGCCGCCTTCGTGAAGGTAATGACTAAGACGTGGGAGGGGTCGACCCCGTGGCGCGTGATGAGATGCCTCGTCCGCTCCGTGATGACCTTCGTCTTGCCGGATCCGGGACCCGCGAGCACCAGCATCGGCCCCGACAAGTGCCCAACCGCCTCAGCCTGAGATTTGTTCAAACCCATGCAGCCCTCCCACCGCTCACGCCTCATGCAAGTACGCTTTCAGCTTCCCGATCGCGGCCCGTATCCTGGATAAGGACTCTTCCTTCCCCAGGACCTCCATCAGCTCCGTCGCGCCGCCCGGCGTCGTCTGCTTGCCGGAAACGGCCGTGCGAAGCGGCCACATGACATAGCCGTTCTTGCACCCCTTTTCCTCCACATACCCGCAAAGCGTTCGGTATAGCGCGTCGTTTGAATAATCTTCCTGCGATTCCAGGATGGGGAGGAGCTCCCCTAAGACCTCCAGGGAGGACTCCGGCGTCGTCTTCATCTTCTTATGCGCATACATGGAAACGTCATACTCCGGCATTTCCTCAAAGAAATCCACATGCCCCCCGATGTCCGGGAAAACCTCGATGCGCGTCTTCACCATCGCGGCAATCTTCCTCAAATCATAATCCTTCGAGACAGACGCGCGGATCCAAGGCTCTGCCATCCCATAAAACGTCTCAAAATCCATGGCCTTTAAATATTCCCCGTTCATCCACCGCAGCTTCACCATGTCAAACACGGCGGGGGACTTGCTGATCCTGTGATAATCAAAGTCGCGGATCAGCTCATCCAGGCTGAAAATCTCCCGGTTGTCCTCAGGGCTCCACCCCAGCAGGGCGACATAATTCACCACGGCCTCCGGCAGGAAGCCCTGCCCCAGCAAATCCTCAAAAGAAGCGTGCCCGCTCCGCTTCGAGAGCTTCTTATGGCTCTCATCCGTAATCAGCGGCAAATGGATGTAAACGGGGGACTCCCAGCCAAACGCGTCATAAAGCCGCTGGTACTTGGGCGCGGAGGAAAGGTACTCATTCCCCCGCACCACATGCGTGATATGCATCAGATGGTCGTCCACCACGTTCGCGAAATTATACGTCGGGTACCCGTCGGACTTGATCAATACCATATCATCCAGTTCCGCGTTTTCCACGGAAATATCCCCGTACAGCTCATCATGGAATGTCGTGGTCCCCTCATTGGGGATGTTCTGCCGGATAACGAAAGGCTTCCCGGCCGCGAGGTTCTCCTCAACCTCTTCCTTAGAAAGCGACAGGCAATGCTTGTCGTACATCCTGACTTCCTTGCCGTCAACCATCTCCGCCTTCAGGGAATCCAGCCGCTCCTTATCGCAGAAACAGTAGTATGCCTCCCCTTTCTCCACCAGCTCCAACGCGCGCTCCATGTAAATCCCGGCAGCCACGCGCTCGCTTTGCACATACGGCCCGTATCCGCCATCCCTGTCAGGCCCCTCGTCATGCGCCAGCCCGGCCGCCTCTAGGGTGCGGAAGATAATCTCCGTAGCCCCGTCCATGAAGCGCTCCCGGTCCGTGTCCTCGATGCGGAGGATGAAATCCCCGCCCGCGTGCTTCGCGACCAGGAACTCGTATAGCGCCGAGCGCAGATTCCCCACGTGCATCTTCCCGGTAGGGCTCGGCGCATACCTCGTCCTTACTTTGCTCATGCTTCCTCTCCACTCTCCAGCTTCGCCGCCCTGGCCGCAATCTCCTTCTCCTGGATATCCGCGGGCGCCTGCTCATACCGCGCGAATTCATAAGAAAATGAGCCGCTGCCGCCGGTCATGGAGCGCAAATCCGTCATGTAGCCGTAAATCTCCATGTACGGGACTTCCGCCATGATCTCCGTCTTGCCCGATTCCGCGGGATTCATGCCCAGGACACGCCCGCGCCTCTTATTCAAGTCTCCCATGACGTCCCCGGTGCATTTATCCGGCACGACGACCTTCATCGTGGCGATCGGCTCTAAGAGAACCGGGGAAGCCTCCATGATGCCTTTCTTGAACGCCTGGATCGTCGCCATCTTGAATGCCATCTCGGAGGAATCCACCGGATGGTAGGAGCCGTCATAGAGGACCGCCTTGATGCCCATGACGGGGTACGCGGCCATCGGCCCTTTCAGCACGGATTCCTGCAAGCCCTTCTCCACGGCGGGGAAATAATTCTTCGGAACCGCCCCGCCGACCACCTGCTGTTCGAAAACATAAGGCGTTTCCAAATCGCCGCTCGGCTCAAACGTCATCTTGACATGGCCGTATTGGCCGTGGCCGCCGGACTGCTTCTTATACTTGTATTCCACGTCCGACTTCTTGCGGATGGTCTCGCGGAACGCGATCTTCGGGCGGCTGAGCTCAATCTCGACCTTGTAACGCTCCGAAAGCTTGCTGACCACGACGTCTAAGTGCTGGTCGCCAATGCCATAGAGCAGGGTCTGGCCATTCGCGCTGTCATTTTCCATCCGCAGCGTCAAATCTTCCTGCATCAGCTTCTGAAGCGCCTGGGAAACCTTGTCCTCATCGCCCTTCTTCTTCGCCTTGTACCGCATATAGGTATAGGGCACGGAAATATCCGCCTTGCCATATACGACCGGCACGGCTTTCGTGGAAAGCGTGTCGCCGGTGGAAACCTTCGTCAGCTTGGCCAGCGCGCCGATGTCGCCCGCGTGGAGCTCCGGCACCTCCACCGGCTTGTTGCCGCGCATCACGTAGATCTTGCCGATCTTGTCGTCCATGCCCTTCTCCGCGTTGAACAGCACATCGTCCGTCTTCAACACGCCGGAAATGACCTTGATCAGGGAATACTTGCCGATGAAGGGATCCGCGATGGTCTTGAAAATATAGGCGCTCTTCGGCTTCGCGATATCGAAATCCCCATCAAACGCCTCGTTCGTCTTGGTGTTCACTCCCTTATAGGGGCGCTTCTCCGGGCTCGGGAGATACTTCACGATGTCGTCTAGCAGGGTATATATCCCCTGCGCCAGCAGGCTAGAGCCCATGGAAACCGGCACGATGCTGCCGTCCGAGACATTCGTGCGCAACGCGGTGCGGATCTCGAATTCCGAGAATTCCTCGCCCGCGAAATAACGGTCCATGAACTCCTCGCTTGTCTCTGCGACCGCCTCCATCAGCGCCTCCCTGCAGATCTCCAGGTTGTCCTTGGAATAATCCGGGATCTCCGTCTCCACGACCTCCCCCTTCTCATTCCAGCGGTTTCCCGTCTGCGCGACCACGTTGACATATCCCACGAACTTCTCATTCTCGCGGATCGGGAGGTGGAATGGCGCAATCCGCTTCCCGTACATCTCCTGCAAGTCCTCCACCACCTGGCGGAAGCTCGCGTTATCATCATCCATCTCCGTCACGAACACCATGCGCGGGATTTTATGCTTCTCGCAAAGGTCCCAAGCGTTCTGCGTCCCCACTTCGATGCCGCTCTTGCCGGAAACGACGATGACCGCCGCGTCCGCCGCGCTGATGGCCTCTTCCACTTCCCCCACAAAGCCGAAGGACCCGGGCGTGTCTAAGATATTGATCTTCGTATCCTCCCAAACGACAGGGACGATGGACGTGCTGATGGAAAATTTGCGCTTGATCTCTTCCTTGTCATAATCGCTGATGGTATTCCCGTCCGCAACCTTCCCCATTCGCTTCGTCATGCCAGACAGGAACGCCATCGCCTCCACCAACGTCGTCTTCCCGCTGCCCCCATGGCCCAGGAGGACGACATTCCTCACCTTGTCAGTTGTGTAAACATTCATACGCGAATTCCTCCAATACATTTATTTTTGTTCCCAATCTCCTATATTTTACTAGATTTTCCCCTAATTTACAACCTTGAATTGCCCGAATTGACTTTTCCTGCCGTTTCCCGTATGATTAGGGAAAATGAAGGAAGGGAAACTTTATGAGACTTGAAAGAATCGGCTTTATCGGCCTTGGATTGATTGGCGGCTCCATCGCGAAGACCATTCGCCGCCTGCACCCCGCCATTTCCCTGGTGGCCTATGACCCCAACCGGGACGTTCTCTCCCAGGCCATGGAAGACGGCGTCCTAGACGAGGCCTTCGGCGTCCCAGACGACAGGTTCCGCGCCTGCAACTATATTTTCTTGTGCGCGCCCGTCCATAAAAATACGGATTTCTTGCATATGCTCTCTGATTTTGCAGGAAAATCCTGCATAGTTACCGATGTCGGCAGCGTCAAGACCGGAATCCAGGAAGAAATTGCCTCGATGCCGCTTGCCCGCTACTTCATTGGCGGGCATCCCATGGCCGGATCGGAAATGACGGGGTACGGGCATTCCTCCGCCTACCTTTTGGAGAACGCGTATTACATCCTGACCCCGAACGAAAAAACGGACGCGGCGGCCTTAGCAGATCTTAGGCAATTCATCCAATCGCTTGGCGCCATCCCGCTCATCCTAGGTTACCAGGAGCACGATTACGTGACGGCCGCCGTCAGCCACCTGCCGCATGTCCTGGCATCCTGCCTCGTGAACCTCGTGAAGAGGCTGGATGGGGAGGATGAGACCATGAAGCGGATCGCGGCGGGGGGATTCAAGGACATCACGCGCATCGCCTCCTCCTCCCCCTCCATGTGGCAACAGATCTGCCTCGCGAACCAAACGCAGCTGCTAAAGCTCCTGGATGAATTCCTGGATTCCATGCGGCAGGCCAGGGACAGGATCGCCGCCTCGGACGGGGATTACCTGCGCGAATTCTTCCTGTCGGCGAAAGATTACCGGGATTCCATCTCGCTGACCGGCTCCGGGCCGCTGCCTAAAATTTATGACGTCTTCTGCGACATGAAGGACGAGGCAGGGGAAATTGCCGCCCTCGCGACCATCCTCGCGCTGAACAACATCAGCATCAAGAATATCGGGATTATCCATAACCGGGAATTCCAGGAAGGCGCGCTGCATATTGAGTTTTATGAGGAAGAGGCGCTCAACCATGCGCTGAAATTATTAAAGAACCATCATTATACCGTATACGAGAGGTGAGATTACCATGGAGATTACTAAACGCGATTCTTTCCGGGGAGAGATTGCCGTGCCGGGCGACAAATCCATTTCCCACAGGGGCATCATGCTAGGCGCGATTTCGGAAGGCCTGACGGAAATCACGGATTTCCTGGAAGGGGCGGACTGCCTTTCCACGATTTCCTGTTTCCAGAAGCTCGGAATCGAGATTGAGCGGGACGGGACGCACGTTCTCGTGCACGGGAAGGGCCTGCACGGGCTTTCTGCCCCAAAGGGCACGCTGAACGTCGGGAACAGCGGGACGACCGTGCGCCTTATTTCCGGCATCCTCGCCGGACAGCCTTTTTCCTGCGTATTGGACGGGGACGCGTCCATCCGGAAACGTCCCATGCGGCGTATTTTCACGCCGCTGGGGGAAATGGGCGCATCCTTCCAATGCTATGACGCCTCGTCGTTCCCAGCGTCCCGCGAGGCCTGCGAGTCCGGATGCGCGCCCTTCGCCATCCGGGGCGGGAGCCTTCGGGGAATCCATTACCGCTCGCCCATCGCCTCTGCCCAGGTGAAATCTGCCGTGCTCCTGGCGGGCCTCTACGCGGACGCGGAAACGAAGGTGACGGAGCCCGCGCTTTCTAGGGACCATACGGAGCGGATGCTCCGGGGATTTGGGGCGGAAGCCGAATCCGCGGGCACGACCGCCACAATCCGGCCCGAGCCGCGCCTAACCGGCCAGAAAATACGGGTGCCGGGCGACATTTCCTCCGCCGCGTACTTCATCGCCCTTGGCTTGATCACGCCCCATTCGGAAATCCTCATCCGAAACGTCGGGGTCAATCCGACACGGGACGGGATTATCCGCGCGGCGCTGGCCATGGGAGGCAGGATAAAGCTGCAAAACGAGCGGACCGTCTCGGGAGAGCCGGTGGCGGATATCCTGGTAAGCTCCAGCAGCCTCCATGGCATCAAAGTGAATGGCAGCCTCATCCCCGCCCTGATCGACGAAATCCCGGTCCTGGCCGTCATGGCGGCGTACGCAAGCGGAACCACTATCATAGAGGACGCGCATGAGCTGCGCGTCAAGGAATCCGACCGCATCGCGGTCGTGACGGAGAATTTAAGGGCGATGGGAGGCAACATCACGCCCTCGGACGACGGGATGACAATCGAGGGAGGCGCGCCGCTGCATGGCGCCAGGATTTTGACCAGCCACGACCACCGCATTGCCATGGCCTTTGGCGTCGCGGGGCTGAACGCGGATGGAATCACGACATTCGACGATGAAGATTGCGTGACGGTTTCCTACCCCTCGTTCTTTCAGGATATCGAAAAGCTCTCCCGGGGAGAAACAGCCTCGTAAGCCATTCGCGCCTTCGATTCCCGCAGCTACGCAATAATTCGCGGCCGCGGCAGGATTGAGGGCGGAAAGAAGGCGGGAAAATCCTTGCGAACAGCACAAATGGGCCGCGCACATGGCGCGGCCCACGAGTCATCTTGCTCTTTTGTTCCCTTGCATGACCTCTCTCATGCTCAAATAATCAGCATGGCATCCCCAAAGCTGAAGAACCTGTATTTTTCCTTCACCGCCTCTTCATATGCCCGCAGGACATTCTCCCTTCCGGCAAAGGCGGACACCAGCATGATGAGCGTGGATTCCGGCAGATGGAAATTCGTAACTAGCGCGTCCATCACTTGGAACCGAAAGCCGGGATAAATAAAAATGTCCGTCCACCCGCTGCATGGGGCGACGATCTGCGCCTGACGACTGTCCGCGGGCTGCCCCTCCCTGCCGCCCGGGCCATGTGCTGGCCGGCTGTCCGCATCCTGCGCCCCCCTGCCGCCCGGCGCTTCCGTCCCGCACGCTTCCCCCTCGCTTCGGGAAAGGTTTCTAGCCGCGGACTCTAACGTGCGGCAGCTCGTCGTCCCGACGCAGATGACCTTGCCGCCCTCCTGCTTCGTCCGGTTAATGAGCGCCGAGGCTGTTTCGCCTATCTGGTAAAATTCCGAATGCATATGGTGGTCC
>CAZOLD010000026.1:0-12469 GCA_964580595.1 uncultured Eubacterium sp. | reverse complement strand
CAGCGGGAAGAGCACGCTGATCCGGGAAACGCTGATCGAGGGGGATTTCAACGAGGTGGGCAAGACGCTGCTTATCCTTTGCGAGGACGGGGAAGTGGAGTTTGGCGAGGATGAGCTTGCCGGAGCGAATGTCAGGATGGCGATGATCGAGGAGGAGGCGGATTTCACGGCTCGGACGCTGGCAAGGCTGAACAAGGAGGTTTTGCCGGATCAGGTGTTCATCGAGTTCAACGGGACGTGGAAAATGGATGATTTCCTGGAAATGGACCTCCCGCCCGGCTGGACGCTCGTGCAGTCGCTCGCTACCGTCGACGCCAACACGTTCGAGATGTATCTGCAGAACATGCGCTCGATCATGCTGGACCAGATCCGCGCGGCGGACGTCGTCATTTTCAACCGGTGCCCCGATGGCGCGCCCACGAGGAAGTTCCGCAGGGAAGTCAAGCTGGTGAACAGGGGGGCGCAGATTGCCTATGAGAAGGAGGACGGGGAGCCGTACGAGGGCGTGGAGGAGCTGCCCTATGACTTAAATCAGGATTTGATTGAGATTACGGACATGGATTACGGCATCTGGTACATGGACACCCTGGACAATACGCAGCAATACGAGGGGAAAAAAGTGCGTTTCTTAGCGCAGGTATACCGCCCGGAAAAGATGCGGAAGGGGATGTTCGTGCCCGGGCGATTCGCGATGACGTGCTGCGTGGAGGACATCGCGTTCATCGGGTTTGACTGCAAATATGATCAAGCCTCCAGGCTGGAGCACGGCTCCTGGGCGACCGTGACTGCCGAAATCAGGAACGAGCGGGAGCTGGGGCACAGGGGCAAGCGCCCGGTCTTGTATGCCACGGAAGTGCTGCCCGCCGGGGAGCCGGAGGATCATCTGGTTTACTTTAACTAGGGCCGGCCGGAATTAACGTCCGGGATGGGAATAAGGGATAGTAAGGGATAGAAGGAAATAAGGAAATAAGGAGAAAAAGGGAATGAGAAGCGACAATGTGAAAAAAGGAATGCAGCAGGCGCCCCACCGTTCGTTGTTCCACGCGCTGGGGTTCACGGAGGAGGAGATGGATAAGCCCTTGGTGGGGATCGTCAGCTCTTATAACGAGATCGTGCCGGGGCACATGAACCTGGACAAGATCGTGAACGCCGTGAAGCTGGGCGTGGCCGAGGCGGGCGGCGTCCCGGTGGTTTTCCCCGCCATCGCGGTCTGCGACGGGATCGCGATGGGCCATGTCGGGATGAAATATTCCCTGGTGACGCGGGACTTGATCGCGGATTCCACGGAGTGCATGGCGTTGGCGCACCAATTTGACGCCTTAGTCATGGTGCCGAATTGCGACAAGAACGTGCCGGGTCTCTTGATGGCGGCGGCGAGGATCAACGTCCCGACCGTCTTCGTGTCCGGCGGGCCGATGCTGGCGGGGCACGTCAAGGGGAAAAAGACCAGCCTTTCCTCGATGTTCGAGGCGGTCGGCTCATATTCCGCGGGGACGATGACGGAGGACGACGTCACGGAATTTGAGCAGAAGGCCTGCCCGACTTGCGGCTCCTGCTCCGGCATGTACACGGCGAATTCCATGAATTGCTTAACGGAGGCGCTGGGCATGGGCCTTCGGGGCAACGGGACGATCCCGGCGGTTTATTCCGACCGGCTGCGCCTTGCCAAGCACGCGGGCATGGCCGTCATGGAGATGTTCCGCAGGGACATCCGCCCCAGGGACATCATCACGGAGGATTCCGTGAAAAACGCGCTTACGGTGGACATGGCGCTCGGGTGCTCCACGAACAGCATGCTGCACCTGCCTGCCATCGCGCATGAGATCGGCTTTGATTTTGACATCAGCTTCGCGAATGAAATCAGCGAGAAGACGCCGAACCTCTGCCACCTAGCTCCCGCTGGCCCGACTTACATGGAGGACTTGAACGAGGCGGGAGGCGTGTATGCCGTCATGAACGAGCTGGCGGGCTTGGGGCTCTTGCGTCTGGATTGCTTGACGGTGACGGGCAAGACCATCGGGGAGAATATCAAGGGATGCGAGAACAAGAATCCGGAGGTCATCCGCCCTGTGGACCGCCCGTACAGCAGCACGGGAGGCCTGGCCGTCCTGAAGGGGAACCTGGCGCCGGACGGCAGCGTGGTGAAGCGCTCCGCCGTGGCACCGGAAATGATGGTTCACGAGGGCCCGGCACGCGTCTTTGACTGCGAGGAGGACGCGATTGACGCGATCAAGGGCGGCAGGATCGTTCCCGGCGACGTCGTGGTCATCCGTTACGAAGGCCCGAAGGGCGGGCCCGGGATGCGCGAGATGCTAAATCCCACTTCCGCGATTGCCGGCATGGGCCTAGGCTCCTCGGTAGCGCTCATCACGGACGGACGGTTTTCCGGCGCGAGCCGGGGCGCGTCCATCGGGCACGTTTCCCCGGAGGCCGCCGTGGGAGGGCCGATCGCGCTGGTGGAAGAGGGCGATACGATCCGCATCAACATCCCGGAAATGAAGCTGGAGCTAGACGTGCCGGAGGAAGAGCTCTCAAGGCGCCGCGCGAACTGGAAGCCCAGGACGCCGAAAGTGACGGAAGGGTATCTGGCGCGTTACGCGCAGATGGTGACTTCCGGCGCGACAGGGGCCGTCCTGAAGAAAGATCTGGGGTAACGCCCAGGATGGAGGATGAGCATGGCGGACGACAAATACGCGGAATATTTGAAATATGTGAAGGAGTACCTCATCAAGCACCAGGGGATTGAGTCCCCCAACCCGCTGCACCCCTTCCGCTCCAGGTTCCAGCATACCATCCGCGTCCTGCATTGGTGCATGCGCCTCTCGGAGGGCATGGAGGGCATCGACCGCGAGGCGCTTTATACGGCGGCGGTCTTTCATGACATCGGATATACGAACCGCGACAACGAGAACCACGCGAGGCGGAGCGGGGAGGCGTTCCATGAATACGCGGTGGAGCGGCAGATGGAAGAGGGGTTCCGGGACAAGGTGGAAGCCTTGATTTACGGGCATTCGGACAAGGAGCTGCTGCAGCGGCCGGACACGAGCAGGGAAATGATCCTTCTGCTGGAGGCGGACCTGCTAGACGAGGAAGGCGCGATGGGGATTGTCTGGGATTGCATGGTGATGGGGAACGTCCACGCGTCCAGCTACGCGAAGGCCTACTACCACATCATGGAAAGCTCGAACAAGAAGGAGCCGAACCGCCTGGTGACGGAAAAAGCGAGGAAATACTGGGACGAAAAGAAGAGGCTGGTGGAGGAATTCGCCAAGACCTTAGAAAGCGACTTGATGATCGGTAGCCCGTATTTCGATATCTGACGGGTAAAAGCCACGGGATGAAAATTCCAAGGAAGCGAAATCCGCGGGAGGAAAGCTTAGGGGCGGCGGGATCTTCAGGCGGGAAGCTCACGGGCGGCGGGATCCGCGGGAGGGATGCCAATGGGCGTGGGCTTTGGCATGCCGTGGCGTCCGCGCACGGGAAAGGGCCGCGCCAAGGGGGAAACCCTTGGCGCGGCCCTTATTTTCACAGTGCGCTTAGCGGTCCTTATTTCAGGTACAAATGCCTCGGCAGCCCGTTGACCATGACGCACGGGTAGTCGCCCTGGATGAGCGGGCGCACGTAGTCGATGAAATCCTGCGTCACGTAGGTGCCGTTCTCGTTGATCCATTCCCTCGGGACGAGCTTTTCGCCATTCGCGATCTTATGGACGTCATAAATCCCCGTCGCGGACTGGTACGGGTCGTCGGAAACGCGGTCAATGACCACCATCTTGCCGCTGTCCCCCTCGTCCGCGGCCTTGACCGCCGCGCCGCCTACCATGAACGCCTCGTTGATGTCCACGCGGGACGCTAAGTGCGACGCGCTCCGCTGCAGGGAGCTGAACTCCACGGCGCGCGTCTTGCAGCCGATCTTGCCGCTGATCAGGTTCGCTAAGTAGGTGGCGGACCCCGTCAGCTGCTTATGGCCGAACGCGTCCACGTAATCCGAGCCGCCGCCTGCCTCGCTCACATATGTGCCGTCCGCCATGCGGATCCCCTCGGAGATCGCGACGAACGCGGTGTTCTTCGTTTTTAGGAGGGCATTGACCTCCTCTAAGAATGCGTCCGGGTCAAACGCGACTTCCGGCAGGTAAATGAGGTCGATGCCCTCGCAGTCCTCGCCCTTCGCGAGGGAGGACGCGCCCGTCAGCCATCCCGCGTTGCGCCCCATGATCTCGATGACGGTCACGAGCTGCTTGTCATAGGAGAAGCCGTTGCCGTCGCGGATGACTTCCTTGATGGACGTCGCGATGTATTTTGCCGCACTGCCGTATCCCGGCGTGTGGTCGGTCAGAGCGAGGTCGTTGTCAATGGTCTTAGGGACGCCGACGAATTTTTGCTCATGCCCCATCAGGATCGCGTAATCCGAAAGCTTCTTGATGGTGTCCATGGAATCGTTGCCCCCGATGTAGATGAAGCACTCAATGTCCAGCTTGTCGAGGATCCGGAAGATGTTCTTATAAATCTCCTGATCCTCATGGATGGACGGCAGCTTGTACCGGCAAGTGCCGAGGAACGCGGACGGGGTCCGCTTCAGGATTTCCACGTCAAGCTCGTTCTTGATATAATCCGACAGATCCACGTACATCTCGTCCAAAAGCCCCTGGATGCCATAGCGCATCCCGTAGACTTTCTTCGCGCCGCGGTCGATGGCCGTCCGAAAAACGCCGGCCAAGCTGGAATTGATGACGGCGGTAGGCCCGCCGGACTGCCCTACGATAACATTTCCGTTCATAATCGAACCCTCCAGTCATTCTGCTTATTCTGCTTATTTTGCCTAACGTTTCCAATTATATCACAGGGCGCACGGAAAAACCAGCATAAAATTCTCCCGCCTGTCAAGAAAAAATACTTGACAGCCCTTATTTTTTGTTGTATCATTCGACGAGTGGCACGGATGGGTGGTGCGGATGGAGAAGAAATTGATGCAGACTTACCTGTATGACTTTTACGGGGAGCTGCTGACGGAGCATCAAAGGCGCATTTATGAGGATTTCGTCTTGAACGACCTTTCGCTGAGCGAGATCGCGCAGGAGGCGGGGATCAGCCGCCAGGGCGTGTATGACCTCGTGAAGCGGTGCGACAGGGCGCTGGAGGGGTATGAGAGCCGGCTGCACCTGCTGGAGCGTTTTCTTAGGATCAAGGAGAAGCTCACCCGGATCCAGGCCCTGACCCGGGAGGGGGAGGGGAAGGACGGGGCCATGGCGGAGATAGCGGCGATTTCCGATGAGATATTAGAGGAGTTGTGATCATGGCGTTTGACAGCTTGTCCGAGAAATTGCAGAAGGTATTCAAGTCCCTGCGCAGCAAGGGGCTTTTGACGGAGGACGACGTGAAGACGGCCCTAAAGGAGGTCAAGCTCGCGCTGCTTGAGGCGGACGTGAATTTCAAGGTGGTCCGGCAGTTCGTGAAGACGGTCCAGGAGCGCGCCGTGGGCCAGGACGTCATGAACGGCCTGAACCCCGGGCAGATGGTGATCAAGATCGTGAACGAGGAGCTGGTCTCCCTCATGGGTTCCGAGACGACGGAGCTTGCGCTCCGGCCGCCGAAGGAGGTCACGGTCATCCTGATGGCCGGCCTGCAGGGCGCGGGGAAGACCACGACAGCGGCCAAGATCGCGGGGAAGCTCAAGCAGAAGGGCAGGAACCCGCTGCTCGTGGCCTGCGACATCTACCGGCCCGCCGCGATTGCGCAGCTGCAGGCCAACGGCGAGAAGCAGGGCGTGCCGGTATTTTCCATGGGCGACAAGCACCCGCCCGCCAACATCGCGAAGGCGGCCATCGCCCACGCGCGGTCCGAGGGGTACAACGCCGTGATTTTGGATACCGCGGGGCGCCTCCACATTGACGATGCGATGATGGAGGAGCTACGGGAGATCAAGCGGCAGGTGGACGTGGATCAGACGATCCTAGTCGTGGACGCCATGACCGGGCAGGACGCGGTCAACGTGGCGTCCGCCTTCGAGGAGAAGGTGGGGATTGACGGCGTCATCCTAACGAAGTTAGACGGCGACACCAGGGGCGGCGCGGCCTTGTCGATCCGCGCGGTGACGGGGAGGCCGATCCTCTATGTCGGCATGGGCGAGAAGCTGTCCGATTTGGAGCAGTTCTACCCGGACCGCATGGCGAACCGGATCCTAGGCATGGGCGACGTCTTGACGCTGATTGAGAAGGCGCAGGAGACGTTTGACGAGGAGAAGGCCAAGGAGCTGGAGCAGAAGATGGCGAAGGCGGAGTTTGGCTTTGACGATTACCTGGAGTCCATGAGCCAGGTGAACAAGATGGGCGGCATCTCCGGCATGCTAAAGATGATGCCCGGCATTACCGCGTCCCAGGCCGAGGAAATCGAGAACGCCATGGACGAGAAGAAGATGGCGAGGATTGAGGGCATCATTTATTCCATGACACCGCAGGAGAGGGCGAGGCCCTCTATCCTGAACCCGAGCAGGAAGCGCAGGATCGCGCGGGGCGCGGGCGTGGACATCAGCGAGGTCAACCGGCTGGTCAAGCAATTCGAGCAGACGCGCAAGATGATAAAGCAGTTCCCCGGCATGGCGGGCGGCAAGAAGAAGCGCAGGGGCGGGCTCAAGCTGCCGTTTGGCCTGTAGGGCGGCCCGCGGGGACAGGAAGCGTAAGTAGCGGGGTGTGCGCATCCCGATACAGATACAAGCAACAAGGGGCCGCTGCGGGGATAAGGGCAGCCGCCCGAAGGGGCGTGGCCGCTTGGCGGCCATGCGATCACGGACGACCGGGAGGGATAAAAATGGTAAAGATCAGGCTTAGGAGAATGGGCAAGAAGAAAGCCCCTTTCTATCGCATTGTCGTGGCGGACGCGAGGTCTCCGAGGGACGGGAGGTTCATCGAGGAGATTGGGACGTATGACCCGACCAAGGACCCGAGCGAGTTCCATGTGGACGAGGAGCTGGCGAGGAAGTGGCTGGCGAACGGCGCGCAGGCGACGGAAGCGGTGGAGAGGATTTTCAAGAAGGTTGGCATCTTGGAATAGCTTAGGATTTGCGAGAGGTAGTTTCAGGATCTACGTGAGGTGACGTGATGAAGGAACTGGTGGAAATCATTGCAAAGGCGCTTGTGGATAGCCCGGACGATGTCGTAGTCACGGAGACGGAAAATGAAAAGTCCATTGTGCTGGAATTGCGCGTTGCCCAGGCAGACATGGGGAAGGTGATTGGCAAGCAGGGGCGGATTGCCAAGGCGATACGCTCCGTCGTGAAGGCGGCGGCGGCCAAGGGGGATAAGAAGGTAATCGTGGACATCGTATGATGCGAGACGGGGCTGCGCGATGCGCAGCCTTTTTACTCTGAAAGCCCAGTCGCTAATGTCCATGCGGAGCAATCCGTGGGCTTTCATCCATGGTGGTGCCCGCATGTTTGGCATGCGGATGGACTGCTTGCAGTCTAATCCGTGGGCTTTCATCCATGGTGGCGCCCCGCTTGCGGGGCATGAGGGTTTAGGGGAGCACGCTCCGGGGGAGCGTGGCGCCGGCCACGAGGTTCCGCCGCACGATTTGGAGCGGCGCCGGCGGCCATAGTGCGCAATCTAGGTGAGCGCGGCACCAGCCGCGCGGGTTTCGTGCGCACTCCGGGGTAGCATGCCTCCGGCCGCGCGGTGCGGGATAGGATATGAGGGAAAGGCATGGACGATTTTTTGCAAGTGGGGATCATCTCCTCGACGCATGGCCTGCAGGGCGAGGTGAAGGTGTTCCCGACGACGGACGACGTGAGGCGGTTCTCGCGGCTGAGTAGCGTTTGGCTGGATTTGCCGGACGGGAAGCTTGAGCTGGAAGTGGAGAGGGTAAGGTTCTTCAAGAATATGGCCATCCTGAAATTCCGGGGGATGGGGCATATCGAGGACGTGGAGAAATACAAGGGCAAGGGCCTGTTCGTGACGAGGGCGGACGCGGTGGAATGCGGGGAAGACGAGTATTTCATCGCGGACCTGATCGGGATGGAGGCTTTCGCGGAGGACGGCCGGATCCTGGGGACGGTGAGGGACGTCCTGCAGACCGGCGCGAACGACGTCTATGTCGTCAAGGTCCGGGAGGACTCCCCTTTCGCGCCGCGCGTGGCGGACAAGAAAAAGGAGCTTCTTCTCCCGGCGATCAAGGATTGCGTCCTGGACGTGGACGTCGGGAGGCGGCGGATGTCCGTGCGCTTGATGGCGGGCCTCTTAGAGGAAGGGCAGCGCGAAGGGGAATGAATTTCTACATTTTGACCTTGTTCCCGGAAATGGTGATGTCGGGGCTTTCTGCGAGCATCATAGGACGGGCGGCGGATGCGGGGATCTTGCATATCGAGGCGATCAATATCAGGGATTATGCCGCGAATAAATACCAGAAAGTGGACGATTACCCTTATGGCGGCGGCGCCGGGATGCTGATGCAGGCGCAGCCGGTTTATGACGCTTGGAGATCCGTGGTGGAGCGGGTCGGGAAACGCCCGCGCTGCGTTTACGCGACGCCGCAGGGGCGCGTCTTTGACCAGGCGGCCGCGAAGGAGTTTGCCGGGGAGGAAGGCTTGATTTTGCTTTGCGGGCATTACGAGGGGATCGACGAGCGCGTGCTAGAGGAGATTGGCGCGGAACCCGTCTCGATCGGCGACTACGTCCTCACGGGTGGGGAGCTGCCGGCCATGGTGATGGTGGACGCCATTTCCCGCATGGTGCCGGGCGTGCTGCGCAACGGCGAGTCCGGCGTGGCGGAGTCGTTCGAGGGAGGGCTTTTGGAATACCCGCAATATTCCAGGCCGGAAACGTGGAATGGCAGGAAGGTGCCGGACGTCCTCTTGTCCGGGCACCATAAGAAGATAGGAGAATGGCGCAGGGAGCAGTCCATCCTTAGGACCTTCGAGCGCCGCCCGGATTTGCTGGAGGGGGCGGGGCTTTCCGAAGGGGAGCGGGAATGGCTGCGCGACTACACAGGAAAGGAAAAATAAGGCGGCCTGCCTTATGGTTGGGAAAGATGGTAAAAGTGGTGAAATTCGGCGGGAGCTCCCTGGCGAGCGCGGGGCAGTTTTCCAAGGCCGGGAAAATCATAAAAGAGGACGAGAGCCGCAGGTTCGTGGTGCCCAGCGCGCCGGGGAAGCGCAGCGCGAAGGACACGAAGGTGACGGACATGCTCTACCAATGCTACGCGCAGGCGGAGGCGGGGGAGGACTTTAAGGGGACGCTTAGGAAAATTCAGGCGCGCTTTGATGCCATCGTGAACGGGCTGAGCCTGACATGCCCCCTGGGCCGGGAATTCGACCGGATCGCGGAGGATTTCGAGAAGAAGGCGGGCCGCGGGTACGCGGCCTCCCGCGGGGAATACCTAAACGGGATCGTCATGTCCGCTTACCTGGGGTTTGAGTTCGTCGACGCGGCGGAGGTGATCGCGTTCCGGGAGGACGGGGAGTTTGACCCAGATAAGACGGATCGGCTGCTCGCGGAGCGCCTTTCGGGCCTCGATAACGCCGTCATCCCCGGGTTTTACGGGGCCATGCCGGACGGCACGATCCATACTTTTTCCAGGGGCGGGTCGGACATTACGGGATCCTTGGTGGCGAAGGCCATCCACGCGGATATCTATGAGAACTGGACGGACGTGTCCGGGTTTCTGATCGCGGATCCCAGGATCATCAAGGACCCCAAGGTCATCAAGGTCATCACGTACCGGGAATTGCGGGAGCTTTCCTATATGGGCGCGACCGTATTGCATGAGGACGCCGTGTTCCCGGTGCGCAAGGAGGGGATCCCCATCAACATCCGCAACACGAACGCGCCGGAGGAGGAGGGCACCCTCATCGTGGAGAGCACCTGCCGCCAGCCGGATTACACGATTACCGGGATCGCGGGCAAGAAAGGCTTCGTCGCGGTCAATATCGAGAAGGCCATGATGAATTCCGAGGTCGGGTTCGGGAGGAAGGTGCTGGAGGCCTTCGAGGAGAACGGCATTTCCTTCGAGCACGTGCCGTCGGGGATCGACACGTTCAGCGTGTTCGTGCACCAGGAGGAGTTCGAGGGGAAGGAGCAGCAGGTGCTTTCCGCCATCCACAGGCTGGCGCAGCCCGACAGCATCGACTTGGAGGGCAACTTGGCCCTGATCGCGGTAGTGGGGCGCGGCATGAGGTCCACGCGCGGGACGGCGGGCAGGATTTTCTCGGCGCTGGCCCATGGGAACATCAACGTGAAGATGATCGACCAGGGATCCAGTGAGCTCAATATCATCATCGGCGTGCAGAACAGCGATTTCGAGGACGCGATCCGCGCGATTTATGACATCTTCGTGGAAACGAGGATCTAGGCGCGGCTTTCGCGCAGGTTGACATTTAAGGACTCATGTTGCATAATATAGGGCGGCGCGTGCGCCGGCCCGGTTTCGGGGCAGGGGAGGAGCAGGGAGCGTCCGGGCCGCGCGGGGAGCGGGCTGACGGATGCGGATATCAGGAGGTAGAAGGATGCAATCATATCAGGAGATGAGCAAGGAGGAATTGCTGCGGGAGAAGGCAGAGCTGGAGACAGCCTACCGGAGGTACGCGAACAGCGGGCTGAAGCTGGACATGTCTAGGGGGAAGCCTTCCGCGGAGCAGCTAGACCTTTCCATGGGGATGATGGACGTCTTAAACAGCGATTCGGACCTTAGCTGCGAGGACGGCACGGACTGCCGCAATTACGGCGTGCTAGACGGGATCCATGAGGCGAAGGTGCTACTTGGGGACATGATCGAGTGCCACCCGGACAATATCATCATATTCGGGAATTCCAGCCTGAATGTCATGTTTGACACGGTCTCAAGGTCGATGCTCCACGGGGTCATGGGGAGCACGCCCTGGTGCAAGCTGGACAAAGTGAAGTTCCTCTGCCCGGTTCCGGGATATGACAGGCATTTTGTGATCACGGAATATTTCGGGATTGACATGATCAATGTCCCGATGCTCCCGACGGGCCCGGACATGGACATGGTGGAGGAGCTGGTATCGTCGGACGAGGCGATCAAGGGGATCTGGTGCGTGCCGAAGTATTCCAACCCGCAGGGCATCACTTATTCCGACGAGACGGTGCGCCGGTTCGCGAGGCTCAAGCCGGCGGCCAGGGATTTCAGGATATATTGGGACAACGCGTACGGCGTGCATCACCTGTATGACATAGACCAGGACAACCTGGTGGAGATCCTGGCGGAATGCAAGCGCGCGGGGAACCCGGACATGGTGTATAAGTTCTGCTCGACGTCTAAGATCAGCTTCCCAGGGTCCGGCGTGGCGGCGATCGCGGCCTCCGCGAACAACCTCGTGGAAATCAGGGAGCAGATGAGGGTTTCCACGATTGGGCACGACAAGGTGAACCAGCTGCGCCATGTGCGGTTTTTCAAGGATATCCATGGCTTGACGGAGCATATGCGCAAGCAGGCCGACATCCTGCGCCCGAAGTTCGAGATGATCATAGACACGTTCGAGCGGGAGCTTGGCGGCCGGGACGTGGGCACGTGGATTGCCCCGAAGGGCGGCTATTTCATCGCGTTCGAGGCGTTGGAGGGATGCGCGAAGGCGATCGTGGCCAGGGCGAAGAAGGCGGGCGTCACGCTGACGCCGGCGGGCGCGGCCTATCCTTACGGCAAGGACCCGAAGGATTCGACCGTCCGCATCGCGCCGACATACCCCACGCTTGAGGATCTCAAGATCGCGGCGGAGATTTTCGTGCTCTGCGTGAAGCTCGTGAGCATAGAGAAGATCCTGAGGGAACGCGGCTAGGCCCCGCGGCTGTCTCCTCGCCTGCGGGCGCGGGCGAGAAGGGAGCGGGGCAGGGCCGGGGAAGGAAAATTTTTAAGGGTCCGGGAGGGATATGGGTACTGTGAAATTTAGCGAAGAGGCGACCAGTTGGGAGACTGTGATTTTCTTGTACAATTCCGCGTTGAAGGAAGTGGGGACGAAGCTGGACATCTTGAATGACGAGTTTCGGCACATCCATAACTACAACCCGATCGAATACATCAAGTCCAGGATCAAGACGCCGGAGAGCATCGTGAAGAAGCTAAAGCGCCATGGATATGAGAGCACCATAGAGAACATGGTGGATCATGTCCATGATATCGCGGGCATCAGGCTCGTCTGCTCGTTCACTTCCGACATTTACCGGTTGGCGGAAATGATCGGGCGGCAGAACGACCTGACGGTGATTTCCGTCAAGGACTACATCAAGAGGCCGAAGGAGAGCGGGTACAAGAGCTACCATATGCTGGTGACCGTCCCGATTTTCATGACGGACAACGTGGTGGACACGAAAGTCGAGATCCAGATCCGGACGATCGCCATGGATTTCTGGGCCAGCCTGGAGCATAAGATTTATTATAAATTTGAAGGGAACGCGCCGGAGTACATCAGCCGCGAGCTGAGGGAATGCGCCGGGATTGTCTCGATGCTGGACGCGAAAATGCTTTCG
>CAZOLD010000025.1:0-13106 GCA_964580595.1 uncultured Eubacterium sp. | reverse complement strand
CACCGCCTGCTCCTGCGTGACGTACTTATTGGTATTCTGCCATTCCTTCGTCACAGTCTCCCCCGCCGCGTTCGTGAACTCCCCGGTATGGGAGGCCGCTCCGATGATCTCTATGAATTTCTCATCTTGCACGGCTGCCTGGAAAATCAGGTACAGGTCATACACCGTCGTATAATGCCCTTCATCGTGCAATCCGTGAGCGTTCACGAAGTGGGAATTGGTCGCCCCCAGCGCCCGCGCCTCCCGGTTCATCAAGTCCGCGAATTCTTCCGTGCTTCCGGACACCAGATCCGCTATCACGTTCGCCGCGTCATTCCCGCTGCACAAAAGAAGCCCGTATAGCAGGTGCTCCAGGGAAATGGTGTCCCCAACGGAAAGCCCGCAGGTCGTGGAGCCCGCCTCCAGCTGCAGGTTTTCCTCCGTTACCGTCCCCTTTGCGGACAAATCCCCATATTTTAACGCGACATAAGCGGTCAAAATCTTCGTCGTGCTGGCCGGATAGAGCTTCTCATGGATATTTTTCGCGAACTTGACTGTCCCGTCCCCCAGCGAGAACAGGCCCGCCGCTTCCGAAAGGGAATCCGTGATGCCGGGATCCGGCACATCCTCCTTTCCTGCCACGCACAAATCCTGCGCGAAAAAGGACTGCTTTCCCCCGGAATCCTCCTGCCCTTCCTCCGGCACGTTCAAGCCATAGGCCTTTGTCGTCTCGTATACGTCATAGGCGGCATCCGGCAAGGCTTCCTTCCCGCACCCGCATGCCAGCACAAAGGCAAGCGCCGCGGCAACCACGCGGCGGAGCCGATTCCTTCTTTTCTTATCTGTACATCTCACGCCACTCTAAATCTCCTCTGTCCAATGATTTGATGAGCAATTCCGCCGTGGCAAGGTTCGTCGCCAGCGGGATATTATGGATGTCGCAAATGTGCACGACGTCATTCACGTCCGGCTCATGCGATTTGGGGGTCAGGGGATCCCGAAGGAAAATCACGAGGTCTATCTCGTTATGCTCGATCTGCGCGCTAAGCTGCTGGGAGCCTCCCAAATGCCCCACGAGATATTTATGGACGTTTAAGTTCGTCACCTCTTCGATGAGCCTTCCTGTCGTCCCGGTGGCATATAGCTCATTCTTGCAGAGAATCCCGCGGTACGCAATGCAGAAATTCTGCATCAGTTTCTTCTTGGAGTCATGCGCTATTAATCCTATGTTCATGTATAAAAACCCTCCGTGTGGTATTTTAGGGGCTGCAGGCCGACATTCAGCACAAGCCCAATGCCGATGAACAGGCTCACAAGGGACGTAAGGCCATAGCTGACAAACGGGAGCGGCAGGCCCGTATTCGGCATCATCCCCGTCACGACGCAGATGTTCGTGAATGTCTGGAAGCCGATCCAGGAAGCGACGCCGCCGCAAATCAGCTTTCCGGACAAGTCTTTGGCTTTCCTGCCAATCATGATGCATTCAAGGACAATCAAAAGGAGTAGCCCTAGGATGACGGCTCCCCCAACAAATCCCAGTTCCTCCCCCGCCACGGCGAAAATAAAGTCTGTCTGCGGCTCGGGGATGAAATTCCCGTTCTTGACGGAAAAAGCCGTATCGTTATTAAGGCCCTTCCCCCAGAGCTGCCCGGACCCGATTGCCATGATGGAATTCTGCTGCTGAAAGACGTCCGTCGCGTATTTGCTTGGCTGCAGCCAAGCCATGATGCGTTTCCATTGATAATAATCCAGAATCTTCTGGTCGGGCTGCATGATCAAATAAATGAAAAGCGCCGCGACGGGGATCAATACCGCTAAGGATGCCGCGATAATCTTATAACTCAGCCCGCTTAGGTACAGGAGGGACAGGAAGATGACCGCAATCACGATGCTTGTCGAGAGGTCCGGCTGCTCCTCTATCATGAACCAGGGAATGAAAATCAGGATCCCCGCCAGGATAATCACGCGGGAGGTGTTGATTTTCTCGCTGTATTTTTCAAAAAACCAGGCGAAGAAGAGGATCAGCAACACTTTTGACAGCTCGGACGGCTGGAAGCGGAAGCCCCCGAACTCAATCCATCTCGTGGCGCCGCCCCCGGAATCTCCCAAGATATGAAACGTAATCAGGCCCAGGAGGACAAGGTTGAAGGCATAAATCAGCCAGCTGAACCGCAGGATAAAGGTATAATCCGTCAGGGAGAACGCCACCATCAGCGCCAGCCCAATCAAGAAACCGAATACCTGCCTGCCCTGCACGGATTTCTGTGCGCTGCCAATCACGTTTATGCCAATCATCGTGATGGCAATCACGTATATGATCAGCCGGAAATCATAATTCCTAAGCTGGTACTGCTTCAACATAACGCTACCTCATTCCTTCCCGTCGGCCCGATGCCGGCCACGGGGCGAGTCCCGCCAAGGGCCGGCGGAGGATAGGCACGGCGCGCCCAAAGCCGCAGGATGCTTCCATGCCGCCTCAAAGAACCGTGTGCTTCATGTCCTTGATGGGGATGTTCGCGTACAGCGCCGGGACATTCCCGTTGTTCCCTTCCGATTCCGTCTGCGTGATCTGGATATCCAGGCCTTCCGCGTCAATTTCCATATATTTCGAAATCACCTGGATAATGTCGTTCTTGATCATTTCCATCATTTCCGGGGAACAGTTGGCACGGTCGGAAACCAATACCAGTTTCAAGCGGTCTTTCGCGATGTCGCCGGAGTTCTTTTTCTTAAACAAATCCATTAAGCCCATAACGGTTCCCCCTAACTTAATTTTTCTTAAAGATTTCCTTAATCCTGTCCCAAAGGCTGGTCTTTATCTCCAGATCCAGGAAAGGAACCTCTTCCCCAAGGATCCGATGGCAGATATTCTCAAATGCCTTTCCCGCGAGGCAGTCAGACCCTACCAGCGGCTCCCCTTGGTTCGTCGAGATGACGATCTGCTCGTCATCCGGCACGGCGCCGATCAGGTCAATCGCCAATATATCCGTCACGTCGCTGATGTTCATCATGTCGCCGCGCTTCACCATGTCCATGCGAAGGCGGTTGACGATGAGCTCGACTTTCTGCAACTCCTCCGCGCCGAGGAGGCCTATGATGCGGTCCGCGTCGCGGATGGCGGAAACTTCCGGCGTCGTGACGACCAGGGCGCGGTCCGCGCCGGCAATGGCGTTCTTGAACCCTTGCTCGATCCCTGCCGGGCAGTCCAGGAGGATGTAGTCATATTCTTCCCTCAGCTCATCAATCACCTTAATCATCTGATCCGGCGACACCGCGGTCTTGTCCCTGGTTTGCGCTGAGGGGAGCAGGGAGAGGTTCGGGTAGCGCTTGTCCTTGATCAAGGCTTGCTTCATGCGGCAGTTCCCTTCTACCACATCTACCAGGTTATACACGATTCGGTTCTCAAGCCCCATGACGACATCTAGGTTCCGAAGGCCGATGTCCGTGTCTATCAGCACGACTTTCTTGTTCAGCTGCGCTAAACCTGTCCCGACGTTTGCTGTGGTGGTAGTCTTGCCTACCCCTCCTTTTCCGGATGTGATTACGATTACTTCACTCATGATACGGTATCCTCCTGCTCATAAAAATGTTGAGAAAAGCCAAGCGACGGGCCATGGCGGCCTTCCTCGTCATAGGTTATTCAAAGTCCCCTTCGTGATCGGCTCGATATAAATGTTGCCGTTCTTCACGAACGCGATCTGCGGCTCCGCCGTTTCCGGCTGCTTCTTCCCCCGTTTCTTGATGGTGGCCGCCTTATCCGCGCTCCGCCCTATCACGCTTCCAATCTTGATCTGTATGGGATCCATTTCCAAGGCCGCCACGAACGATTTCTCGTTGTTGTCCGATCCGGCATAGGCGATCCCCTTCAACGCGCCCAATATCACGATATTCCCTTTCGAGATGACCTTCGCGCCGGGATTGACGTCCCCTAGGATGACGATGCTCGCGTCGCAGTCCAAAAATTGGCCGGAACGCAGGGTGCCTTTGTAGAACTCTCCCGATTTCTCGGCTTGGTCTTCCTCAAACTGCTCGACTTGGCGGCGGATCAGGTCCTCCTTCCACACATCGTTATCCAAAATGCAGACGATATCCAGCGACGTATGCTCCGTGATGGCGTCAATAATCTGGAATTCCTCCTCTTGCGTCAATTTCCTCCCCTCAAAGGAAATGCCGATCTTCGCGTTCCGGAAAAAATTCGTCGAATCCTCGAATTTCTTTATGATGCAGCCCAGCAGCTCCTTAAACTCCATATCCTTGTCTAATATGAGGTTAATCCCATGCTTATTGCTCTTTAATACAACCGGATTAGACACTTCCATCCCTCCAAACCAAATTTTAATCTGTAAACCCGTTTGCGCTGGATCCAATCTCAACGGCCTGCCCGTTCAAAAGCTCGGACTCGTCGCCCAGCTTAAAATAATATTTCAGGATATTTGCGGAAACCTCCGCCGCGTTCGCGGAAGTATACCCATAGGCAATCCGCGTCGCGATGGCGACTCTGGGCGCCTCATAGGGCGCATACCCGATGAACAGCGCGTGGTTCGCCCTCGTCGTGATTTGCTGCGCCGTTCCCGTCTTCCCGGCGACCGTGATGGGGAAGGACTGGAAGGATTTGTTCTGCTCCGCCACCATGCGCATCCCGCTGTGTATCGCGTCCCAGGACTCCTGGCTTATCGTGTCAATCGTGCGGATAACCTCCGGCTTGAATTCCTCTACCAAGGTCCCGTCGGACGTGGTCTCCTTATCGAGGAGCGTGAGCTTGTAAATCTTCCCGCTGCTCGCCACGGCCGCCAGGTACCTGGCCATCTGGGTCGTCGTGTAATTATGGTTGCTTTGGCCGATGGCGGCGGTAATCGGGTATTCATCCGCGATTTGCGGCTCATTCTCCGGAATTTCCACTCCCGTCTTCTCATCCAATCCGAACAGCTTCGCGTATTTTTGTATCGCGTTGATGCCGCGGCCTTCGCTGTAAGCGCCCCCGGTTGAGCTAAGCCGATATCCCAGCTCATAGAAAAAATAATTGCAGGAATCCCGGATGGCCTCGGATATATTAATCAGCCCGTGCGTGCTGCCCGGATAAATCCAGCATTTGGGAGGAGGCGTGATATTCGTATAGACGCCTTCGTCCAGAATCTTCTCTTGCGTGCTGACCACGCCCTCCGTGAGCGCGGCGGCCGCGGTAATGGGCTTAAACGTGGATCCGGGAGCCGTGCGCTGCTGCGTGGCATTATTGTACTGCGGGACGGACTTGTCCTCCTGAAGGCTCTGGAAATACTCAGAGTCCACCGTGTTGGCCAGCCGGTTCGTGTCATATCCTGGGTACGTCACGCACGCGCGCAGCTCTCCGCTTGCCACGTCAATCATGACGCAGCTGGCCGTGCAGGGATCCAACGCGAGCTGCGCTGGCGTAATCTCTAAATTCTTGATCTTTTCCTTTATGAAATTATAGGCGCTGACGCTCCCCTCCTGCAAGGCGGCCACGTCCTCCGCCTGATCCGCCAGGACGCCCTGCTCAAAGAGCAGGAGGCAGACCTGCGTGCCGGTCAAGAGATCCTCGCTGATCATCTGCTTATAGATTTTCTTGGAAAAGCCCTTATCGCCTTCCAGCTCGCTTAGCACATAAGAAATCAGCGCGTCATAGATCTCGGAAGAGTCGGAATATTTGGAATTCGTCTCGAATTTCGTAATGTCAATCCAATTCTTCGAGATGGCGTGGCGCAGGTATTCCGCGAGGCTGGCCTCGTCATTTTTCCATGCCCTATGCACCTCGTCCTCCGGGTCAACCTGGTCGGGGAGGAAGACGCCGTTATCCGTCAGCATGGAAAGGATATAGCTCATGTAAATCTGCTGCTCCTTGCTGAGATCCCCGTAGGCGGCGGGGGATTCCGCCGCAAGCTGCTGGCGGATCTCTTCCATGGCGGAGCCCTGCTTGCTAAGGAAAGCCTGGTAAACCTGCTTCTCCACGTCCTTGGCATTCGCGTTGTCAAAATGCCCGATATCGATGACATTATTGTCAATCAACGCGAAATAAACATCGTCGACCGGGATCCGTATGTCAGAGGCCGTCCCGGATTCGGCGTCATATTCCTTAATATTGTCAATCTTGGAATAGATAATCCCCGCCAGCTCCTGTTCTAGCATCTGATAGATCGCCTTTTGCAAGTCCGCGTCTATGGACAGGTAGACGTCGTTGCCGGATGCGGCATCAACTTTGTCGATGACTTCCGTCACGCGCCCCATGTTGTCGGTATAAAACGTTTCCTTCCCTTTCGTGCCCTGAAGCTCCTGATCCATGACTTGCTCGATGCCCGATTTCCCGATCACGTCGTTTAAGGTATAAGACGGGTTTTTCGCTGACAGCTCGTCGTATTCTTCTTGGGAAATCTTACCCGTATACCCGATGATATGGGAAAAATACTTGCTGTCCACATATTTTCGGATGCTGTCGTCCATGATGTCCACGCCTTGGAGGATGTCGGCGTTCTCCTTGATGACGGCGACCGTCTCCTCGCTGACGTTCTGCGCGACAGTCGTCTGCACATATTTCTTGAAGCCGTTCTGCGAGATGGCGTAACGTAAGACCGTGATCTTATACGCGTCCTCCCTCGCGTATTCCTTCGCCTCGCTGTCCTCCTTCTCGACATCCTTCCTGCCTTTCTCGTAGATGCCGAACTTATCCTGCAGATATTCCATGACCTGTGACGCGCTGGCGCTCCCTTCGTTATATCCCAGTTTCTTGTTATAAGCCAGGTCATCGACATATTCATGGCCGTAAATGTCCGCGAGGAAGCGTTTCTTGGTCTTCCCTTTCAGCAGGAACTCATATTCCCCGTCGTCCGCGATCCGGATGTCAAAATCGTTGGCAATCTTGTCCCCTTTCCCCTCAATCATGTGGATGAGCGTGTATAGCTCCTCATTCATCATCCGGTCCTTCTCCTGGTTGGTGTCATAAATGCCATTGTCCTCGATCGTCACGGAGTAGGAGAGCTCGTTATACGCAAGGAGCTTGCCATTCCGGTCATAAATGCTCCCCCGCGTGCCGGAAGTCACCCGTTCCTTGCGGATTTTCAAAGTATAGTTGTTGAGATACTCTTGCCCATTGACGATCTGGAGGAAAAAAATCCGCTGGAGCATGATAAAGAACAGGACCACCATGACCGCGCCTAGGATGAGCAAGCGGGATTCTATTATTTTCTTTCCGAATTTTCTCAACAGCTCAAACAAACTTGGTTGCACTCCTTTTCTCGATCGCTTCCAGTTTCTGGTTAATCTTCAGGATGATGAAATAAAGCACAATCGCGACCAGTGCGGTATAGACCAGCTCGGGCAACATGATATGCTGCATGTAGTACATGAATTGGAACCTCCCGCGCAGCAGGAATTGGGCCAAGTAAACGACTATGTTGCACAGCAGGTCGCTCGCGGCGATCAGCATGAGCGGAAGCTTGATGTCATCCGGGAAATACATCTTCCGGAACATCCCGTTGACATAACCGATATAGGCATAAATCAAGGCATAGAAGCCAATCACGTCCCCATAGAAAATATCAATAAGGAGCCCGGAGAAAAACCCGATCCACATCCCCTCGCGCCGCCCCCGCATGAAGCCGAAGGAAGACGTCACGACGATCAGGAGGTTGGGCGAGATGGACGCTAAGGCCAATGCCTGAAACAAGGTATTCTGCAGCAGGAAGCATAGGGTGATTATGAAAAAAACGGCTATCTTGCGTATCATGTCACGCGCTCCTTCTATTCTTCCTGGACTGTCTTCTTGTCGAGGATCACCAGCACCTCCTGCAGATGCTGGAAATCCACGGAAAGCGTAATCGTGCCGGAATAGGTGAGGTTATTGGGATCGCGCCGGATCTCGCTGATGTAGCCTATGAGGATGCCCTCCAGGTACTTGTCGCTGATATGGGACGTCACGATCTGGTCGCCTGCCCCGACGGCGCCTTCCTCGCATTGAAGGTCGGAAAACTCGATGACCTGCTTCTCCTTCATCGTGATCAGGTTCCCCTTGACGATGCAGCGGTCCGCCGTGGACAGGACCATGCCGCTCACGTTGCTCTCGTCGTCTATGACGGAACGGACCTTCGCGTAATTCGGGCCCGTGTCAATGACTATCCCGACTAAGCCGCTCCCCGCGATGACGTTCATGTCCTTCTCGATGCCGTCCTTCTCGCCCTTGTCAATCAGGAACGTATTGAACCAATTCCCGCCGTCGCTCCCGATGACCCGTGCCCCGACTTTCTTATAATCGCTGTATTTCTTGTCCAGCCCTTCCAGCTCGCGCAGGCGGTCAAGCTCATATTGCTCCAGCTTAATCGTGCTAAGCTCCTGCGTAAGCCTGTCCACTTCCGCCTGCAGCTCCTTGTTCTGCTGCATGACGTCCCTTAACGACTTTAAGTCGTCCGCCCCCCTTATGATCCAGTCGCCTATCGCGTTGATCCCCTTTTGCATGGGTATGAACACATACCCCGCGACCGTATTCAAGGGGCCGCCGGACAGGTTCAGGGTGAGGCTCACGAACATCACGAGCACGCAGAATGCCGTCAGGAAAAGGAGCGCGTATGTGGTTGGGATAGAATGCTTCTGTTTTTGCTTCCTTCTCATAATGGCGCAACCTACTTATAAATCTTGGATTTCATGCTAAATGCCAATTTCCGGAATTTGTCATCCGACACAATCTTGTTGAGGCCGCGGACCGCGCTCTCCTCCGGCTGCTCGCAGGTGTTCACCTGGATATTCGTAATTTGCTTGAACAAAAGATCCAGCTTGCGGATCTTAGAGGACCCGCCGGTGATATAAATGCCGGAATGGATGATGTCGCGCGCAAGCTCCGGAGGGGTTTTCTCCAGGATCATCTTAATCGCGTTGCAAATGGAATTCAAGTTGTCCTTGATCGCCTCGTAGATGATGGAGGATGAGATATCCATCTCGATGGGAAGCCCGCTTACCACGTCGCGCCCCACGACCACCGCGCTGTTCCCCTCTTCCTCGGCCACGGCGCACCCCAGCTCCTCTTTCAGGTACATGGCTGTCTTGCGCCCCACAACCAGGCTGAACTTGCGCTTCAGGTAACTGATGATGGACTCGTCAATCCGCTTCCCGCCCAGGTAGAGCAAATCGCTTAGCACCAGCCCGCCCAGGGAAATGACGGAAATCTCCGTCGTGTCCGCCCCGATATTCACGATCATGAAGCCGGTCGGGGAATTGACGTCCAGCCCCAGGCCCGCCGCGTCGGCGATCGGCTTCTCGCAAAGCAGCACGCTCTTTGGCTTGAACTTGCTCTTGTAGAACAGGTCGAAGAACGCCTTCTTCTCCACTTCCGTGATGTCCGTCGGCACGGCCACGATAAATTCCGCGCCCTTGATGTGGCTCTTAACATGCTTGCTTAAGACCTCGCCGATCAAAGTCTGCATGTTATTGTAATCCGCGATTACGCCATTCACGACCGGGAAAGACACCTGGATGGTGTCCGGGGCTTTCTCATACATCGCGTAAGCGTCATCCCCAAACGCGTACAACTGGTTCTTGTTCACGATCGCGATGGTATTCTTCTCATTGATCACCTTTCCGGTCGCCTTGCAGAAAACTTTTAAGTTAAAGGTCCCAAGGTCGATTCCATACACATTTGTTGACATAATCCCGTTCCTTTCCTCAGCCTAACAGGCCTTCTTCCCTAAAGCTAACATATCTGTTGTCGCCGATGATGATGTGATCCGCGAGGGAGATGCCAATCAAATCCCCGGCTGACGCCACTGCCTTGGTCACGCGGATATCCTCGGCGCTAGGCCTTGGGTCGCCGCTTGGATGGTTATGGAGAAGCACGATCTGGACGGCGCCGTATGCCAGGGCCTTTATGAAAATCTCCCTGGACGAAACCAGCGAGGCGTTCACTGTCCCCACGGAAACCACCTCCTCCCCCAGCAGATGGCTCTTCCCGTTGAACATGGCCAGCAACAGCTTTTCTTTCTGCTCATGCCGCATGGACTCCATGTAATAGGACGCGACGCTGTCCGGGTTATCCAGGGTCACGCGCCCGGCCCGCCGGGTCTTGGCGATCCGCCGGGATAGCTCGGCGACGCATTTTAGCTGCACGGCCTTGACCAGGCCGATCCCTGGGATTTCCCTCATCTCGTCCAAATCCATGACTATGAGGTTTAGGAGGCTCCTCTCCTTTCTCGCCAGGAGGAGCTGCGAAAGCTGCAGGGCCGTCATATCCTTGGTCCCGCTCCTTAAGATGACAGCCAGAAGCTCCGCGTCCGAAAGCGCCTGCGCCCCATAGCGGGCACACTTCTCCACGGGCTGCTCCGATTGCGGCAGCTCTTTCATCGTGATATGCGTATCCATATGTTCTTCCTTCCACTCTCTCAAAGCCAAGGAAAAAAACCTATTCTTTCGTATTCTATCACAATAAGCAACAGATGTATATAAATTTTCAAAAATTGTTTGTCACAATTCCACAATTCCCGCCTCGCAAAGCTTTTGCAGGGACATCAAGATCCCGAGCTTCGCATGGTGCCAGGTCAGGCCGCCCTGGAAATAAACGGCATACGGCTCGCGCAGAGGCCCGTCCGCACTTAGCTCTATGGATGAGCCCTGCACGAACGCGCCGGCCGCCATGATGACGTCGCTGCCGTAACCCGGCATTGCCCACGGCTCCGGGGATACGTGGCTGTCAACCGCCGCCGCCGCCTGGATGCCTTGGCAGAAGGCGACGAGCGCCCGCGGGGATCCCAGCGTCACCGCCTGGATGATGTCGTGCCTGCTCTCCTCCCCGTCGGGGCTGACCGGGAACCCTAAGCCCCCATATATGTTCGCGGCGAAAATGGCGCCCTTCAGGGCGCTCGCGACCACGTCAGGGGCAAGGAAGAATCCCTGGTATAGGGGCTGCATGGCTCCTAAGGTTGGCCCGACTTCCCGCCCTAGCCCCGGGGCGGTCAGGCGGCGCGCGGCTTGCTCCACGCATTCTTCTTTCCCCACGATATATCCGCCGCAAGGCGCGAGGCCGCCGCCCGGGTTCTTAATTAGGGACCCGACAATCATGTCGGCCCCTGCCTCTAGCGGCTCGCGCTCTTCCACGAATTCCCCATAGCAGTTATCTACCATGCAGATCACGTCCGGCTTTATGCCTTTCACGAAGGAGATGAGCTCCCCGATCCTGCTTACGGAAAGCGTGGGCCTGACCTGGTACCCTTTCGAGCGCTGGATTGTCACGAGCCTTGTCTCTTCCCTGATGGCCTCCCTTATGGAAGGATAGTCAAAGCCGCCGTCTTCCAAAAGGTCCACCTGCCGGTACGTGATGCCATACTCCGCCAGTGATCCTTTGGATTCCCTTATCCCGATCACTTCCTCAAGCGTGTCATAGGGCTTGCCGACAGGGGACAGGATCTCGTCCCCCGGCCTTAGGTTAGACATCAGCGCAAGCGCGAGCGCGTGCGTGCCGCAGGCGATCTGCGGGCGGACGAGCGCGGCCTCGCCGCGAAAGCAGCTGGCATACACCTTTTCTAACGTGTCCCTCCCCAAATCATCGTATCCATACCCGCTGCTCCCCATGAAGCATTCCGCCCCGACTTTCCAATCCTGCATGGCCTTTATGACCTTGAGCTGGTTATATTCCGCCGTCCGGTCAATCCGCAGGAAGCGCTCCCTTAGCTTTTCCTCCTGTGCCAGCCCATATTCATAGACCTTGCTCCCTATGCCCAGTTCCCGGTATATCTCTCTCATATGGTGACCTTCCTCTTATCCAATTCTTCCTTCATGTAGGCCAAAATCCGGCTGTTGTCGCGCGAGAATTCCTGCTTCTCAATCCAAATGGCGTCTTTTTCCCGCCGGAACCAGGTAAGCTGCCTCTTCGCGAAATGGCGCGTGTCGCGCTTGATCCGGCGAACCGCCTCTTCCCTCGAGATTTTCCCATCCAGGAAATCCATCATTTCCTTGTACCCCAGCCCCTGCATGGAAACCATTTCCCGGCGGCAGCCAAGCTCCCTCAATTTCCGGACCTCTTCCTCTAAGCCCTGTTCCATCATCGCGTCCACGCGCTCGTCAATTTGCCGGTAAATCCGCTCCCTGCTGTCATTCAGGACGAAGTAGGCAAACCGGTAAGGAGGCCGGCGCTTCCGCTCCTCCTCGTTGTGCCGCGAAATCTTCTGCCCGGTGAGCTTGTGGTATTCCAGCGCGCGCATGACCCTCTTTACGTTGTTCTCATGGATGGCCGCCGCCGCTTCCGGGTCGACCTCCCCAAGCATCCGGTGAAGCGCGCCCCGGCCCTCCTTAGAAAGGATTTCTTCTAGCTGGGCCCGGTATGCGGCATCCGGATGCTGTTCCTCAAAATGAACCCCGTATAGGATCGCCTGGATGTAGAACCCGGAGCCGCCTACGATGATGGGAATCCTTCCATCGCGGTAAATCTCCTCCATGCAGCGCAGGGCATATGACTGGAACAGGGCGACGCTGCACTCCTCGTAAGGCTCAAGGATATCAATCATGTAATGGGGAATCCCCTGCATTTCCCGCGGCTTTATCTTGGCCGACCCGATATCCATATGGCGGTAGGCCTGCATGGAATCCGCTGAGACGACGGAACCGCCTACCATTTTCGCCAGCGCGATGGAAAGTTCCGTCTTGCCCACCGCGGTAGGCCCCGCCAGCACGATCAAAGGCTTTTTCATCACAGCACCCGCTTGAACCTCTTATCCAACTCCTGCTTCGACATGGAAATGATGGTCGGCCGCCCATGGGGGCAATGGTAGGGGTTCTCCAGCGTGAGAAGCTCCCCGATCAAGGCCTCGATTTCCGGCCTTGACAGTTTCTGGTTGCCCTTGACCGCGGCCTTGCACGACATGGACGCGATCTTTTCCGTCACGATTTCCGGCGTTTCCTTTCCGTGGGCGTCGGAAAGGCTGTCCAATATCTCGATGAGGAGCGTTTTCCCGTCCAGCCCGTAAAGGTTTCCGGGAACCGCGCTCATGGCATATTCCCGGCCGCCGAAATGCTCGATCTCAAAGCCCAGGTCCTTGAAATTCCCAATATATTTCCCTAAAATTTCCTCCTCCTGCGCGCTTAGGGAAAAAAGCACGGGCGGATAGATCGACTGCGAGGTGTTCTCCTTATCCTTGAGCGAC
>CAZOLD010000024.1:12860-13696 GCA_964580595.1 uncultured Eubacterium sp. | reverse complement strand
TCCTTGTCCAGGCTGGAGAACAGGTCCGGCACGATCCGGTAGCGCATCCTGGCGTTGCTCAGGTAAAAATCCAGCTCCTTGCTGTAGCGTTCCGCCAAAATCGTGTCCTTCTGGTAGGTCTGGAGGTAGATGCCCTCCTTGTGCGCCTCGTCGATGATCTCCCCTACAATCTCCATCGGCAACGTGCGCTCCGCTAAGATGCGGTCCGCCGCGCAGTCGTAGATGACCGCGCCGTTAAAGGCCACCATGTAGCATCCCGGCTTCGTCATCCCCAATTCCTTGACGACAATCTTGGCCGTCGCGATCGGGCGGCCCGTCACCAGCACGAAATAATGCCCTTCATCCAGCATCTTCTTGATTGCCTCCAGGTTCTCCTTTGAAATGCTCTTGTCGTCGTTCAATAAGGTCTGGTCAAGATCGGTGAATAATATCTTATTGCCCGTCTTTTGATTTCCCATCCTCGCTCTCCTTTCTTGTGCTGGGCCCGCCCGCGGGGCAGGCGGGGATCCCGTCCGCATCCGGGAAAATGGAAGAAAGACGCAAAACGCGGGCCTGCCATGGGCGCGGCCAAAAGCGCCCCGTCACGCGATCGGCTCCGCCGGGATGAACACGCGGTCCTGATACGCCTCATGTTTCGGGGCTTTCTCCCTTGCTTCCATGCAGAACTGCTCCTGCGAGTTCACGAGCCTCTTCCCCCGTTTGTCAATTTTCTCATATTTCCCGTCCGGCATGAGGATATGCGCCTTGGTATTGTCCGACAGCTGCGTATCCAGGATATGCCGCACCTCGTCCATGAGCGCCTCGTCTTCCACCGGGAAAATAATCTCCACCCTCCG
>CAZOLD010000024.1:7846-12850 GCA_964580595.1 uncultured Eubacterium sp. | reverse complement strand
TGGGCATCCAGTCCGCGCTGCCCATGTAAATCTCCTCCTCGCCGTCGTTATGGAACCAGAAGATGCGGCTGTGCTCCAGGAAATTCCCTACGATGGAGCGGACCGAGATGTTCTCGCTGACGCCTGGGATCCCCACCTTGAGGCAGCAGATCCCGCGCACGACGAGCTCGATTTTCACGCCCGCCGCGGAAGCCTCATAGAGGGCGGCGATGATTTCCTGGTCGCAGAGGGAATTCATCTTCGCCTTGATGAACGCCTCCTTGCCGGCCTTCGCGTTCTCCATCTCCCGCCGGATCAGCTTCAGGAACCTGTCGCGCAGCCAAATGGGAGCAACGACCAGCTTGTTCCAGGAAATCGGCTCGGAATACCCGGAAAGCATGTTGAATACGGCTGTCGCGTCCTCCCCGATTGCCTCAGAGCAGGTGAACATCCCGATATCCGTGTATAATTTCGCGGTAGAGTCGTTATAATTGCCCGTGCCCAAGTGCACGTAGCGGCGTATGCCGTCCTCCTCGCGCCGCACCACCAGGGCAATCTTGCTGTGGGTCTTCAGCCCGACCAGGCCGTATATCACGTGGCATCCCGCTTTCTCTAACTTCTGCGCCCACACGATATTGTTCTCCTCGTCAAACCGCGCCTTCAGCTCGACTAGGACAGACACCTGCTTGCCGTTCTCCGCCGCCTGCGCCAGGGAGGCGATGATCGGAGAATGCCCGCTGACGCGGTAGAGCGTCTGCTTGATGGCCAGCACGTCCGGATCCTGAGCCGCCTGCCTGATGAAGTCCACGACGGGGTCAAACGTCTGGTACGGGTGGTGCAGCAGGATATCGCCTTTCCGGATGGCCGCGAAAATGTCCCCGCCCTGCGGGATCTCCGGCACCGCCTGCGGCTTGTATTCCGGATAGCGGAGGTTGTCCCTGCCCTCAATCCCGTACATCTTCATCAGGAAAGTCAAGTCGATCGGCCCGTTGATCTTGAAAATATCCTCCTGCGCGATATGGAGCTCGCGCTCTAGGATCCCCAGCAGTCGCTTGTCCACCTTGTCCTCCACCTCAAGCCGGATGACCTCGCCCCACTGCCGCTTCTTGAGCTGCTTTTGGATCTCCTGGAGCAAGTCCGCCGCCTCGTCCTCGGCAATCGACAGGTCCGCGTTGCGCATGATCCGGTAGGGGCAGGCGCAGACCACATGGTAATTCAGGAACAGCTGCTGGATGTTGCGCTCGATGATCTGCTCTAAGAGGATGAAAGAGGTCTGCCCTTCCTCCTTAGGCGGGATCTGCACGAGCCTGGGGAGCACGGACGGCACCTGGACCGTGGCAAATTCCAGCTCGCCCTTCTTCTGGTCCTTCTTGCTAAGAAGGGCCGCGATATTCAAGGACCGGTTCCGGATTAACGGGAAGGGCCTGGACGCGTCCACCGCCATTGGCGTCAGCACGGGGTAGACCGTCTCCGCGAAGTAGCGGTCCGCGTATTCCTCCTGCTCCGACGACATGTCCTCGTACGCGTCTATGATCTCGATGCCCTGGTTATGCAGCATCGGCGCCAGGGAGCGGTTGAACGTGGAATATTGCATGTCCACTAACGCCCGCGTCTCCTTGTTGATCGCCTCAAGCTGCTCCTTGGCCGTCATCCCCGCGATGTCCGGCTTCTTGTATCCGGCGTGCACCATGTCCTTTAGAGACGCGACCCGCACCATGAAGAACTCATCCAGGTTCGACGACGTGATGCTCACGAATTTCAGCCTCTCCAGCAGCGGGATGCTCTTGTCCCGTGCCTCGTTCAGCACCCTATAATTGAACTTCAGCCAGCTTATCTCCCGATTCTCATAATACTCCGGCTTCAGAAATTCATTTTCCATCCCATAACCTCCTTACAGAACCCTTTTCTCCCGGATTTTCGGCTTCACGCAGAAAACCTCCTCGAACGAATCGGCATACGCGGAGAAAAGCCCCCTCTCTAGCACGATGCTCTCCACGGACTCCACCGTGATCAAAAGCTCCCTCCCTTTCAGCGTCGCCTTGATGCTTTTGAATTTCTGCTTATGGCTCCTGTCCATCGCGTTCGCGATTTTTAGGATTGCCGCGAGCTTCGCGACGACCATGCTGCTCTCCCGGTCGAGGCTCCCGAACTCCACCCGGCCCGACACGGGCTTGCGGACATTATATTTCACCGTGTTTGCCACGATCTCGCGCTCGGCCTGCGTCACCCCTATGATTTCGGACTCCTTGATGATCCGGCAGGAGCATTCCGCCTGGTTGACCAGGCTGATATAGCGGCCGCAGTCATGCAAAATCGCCGCGATCTGCAAAAGCAATCTCTCGCGCTTCCCCATGCCGTGGACTTTCCGCATCGCGTCGAAAATCGCCGTGCTCACGGAGAGAACCGCCTCGGTGTGCGCCGAGAGCCCCTGGTAGCGCTCCGCGAGGCTCCTGGCCGCCGACAGGATATCTTCGGAGAAATCATGCTTGAACGAGACCAGGTTGTTTTTCTCCGCGTAATCGAACGCGATCCCGTCGTTGATGCTGACGCCGGGCACCCAGATGTAACGGGCGTTCAGCTCCTCGACCAGCCGCTTGTACAGCACGACGGAAGGCATGATGAGGGGATCATGCTCGTTCGCGAGGTTCCATTCCCGCGCGATCTCCTCTAACGGCTTCTTGCTCCATTTTTTCAGCAGCTTGATGAAGCGGTCCGCCTCGATCGTGCCGTCCTCCTCCTTCTTGGTGAATCCCTTGACCATTTCCCCGATGTAATCGCCCATCACGATGACGTACTTGATGCTTTCCTTGGGCATATACAGGCGCTTGAAAATCTCCAGCTCCTTGTCCACCATCTCCTGGATCTGCGTCTCGTAATGGGAAACCAGGTTCTCCACCTTCGAGAGCTTCTCCCGGATCATCATGATGCCGACCTCGATATGCTGCGTCGTGACCGCCTTCCCCTTCTGGAAGAGCGTGATCTGCATGCTGCCTCCCCCGACGTCCAATACGGCCGCGCCCTTCTGGATCATCTTATTGAATTCGGGAAAGGCCGCTATGGCCTGGTACCCCATGAACCTCTGCTCGGAATTGCTAAGCACGGTGACCTCGATTTTCGTCCGGATGCGGATCTGGTCTAAGATGAACGCGCCGTTGCTGACGGAGCGAATCGCGTTCCCCGCGTAAGCCTTGAAGTCGTCCACCCTGTACCCTTCCATGATCGTTCGGAACTCGCGCAGCGTCTGGCATAGCTCCTCCACCAGCTCATAGCCGATGATCCCCTTGCTGTACGCGTCCTTGCCCAGCCCGATATGGCTGCGCACATGGTCGACCGGGCGTATCTTCCTGCTTTCCGAGATCTCGAAAATTTTCAGCCCGACCTCATAAGACCCGATATATATCGTCGCAAATGTCGTAATCTTCATGACCGCTCCTTTCCGCCTGACCCACCCTCGCGGCAGACTCCCGGCTCATGCCCGGCTGCCGGGGCGCCCCAGGAGATAGTCGATAAACTGCTGCGCCGCCCGTCCGGAACGCCCCTTGTGCCCTAACTCCCATCGATCCGCTTCCTGCAGCAGCTCGCCCTCCTCCATGAGGATATGGTTCTTCTCCGCTAACCCCCTGACAATCGCGTGGTACTCTTCCTTGTCCGGAGACCCGAAATAGATGGTGACGCCGAAACGGGACGCCAGCGAGAGCTTCTCCTGCACCGTATCCCTGGTATGCATCTCGTTATCCTGCTCCATCTTGTCGCTGTACTTCTCCCTGACAAGATGCCGGCGGTTGGACGTCGCGTAAATCAGCACGTTGTCCGGCCTGCGCTCAAGCCCGCCCTCCATCACGGCCTTTAAGTACTTATACTCAATCTCGAACTCCTCGAAAGACAAGTCGTCCATGTAGAGGATGAAGCGGTAATTCCGGCTCTTTAACTGCGAGAGGATGCGGCTGAAATCCTGGAACTGGTGCTTGTAGATCTCCACCATCCGAAGCCCGCGCCCGTAATACCGGTTGACGAGCGCCTTGATGCTCGTGGACTTGCCCGTCCCGGCATCCCCGAACAGCAGGCAGTTGTTCGCCTTCCTGCCGTCCACGAAAGCCTCCGTGTTCTCAATTAGCTTTCGCTTCGCGGATTCATATCCTATCAAGTCATCCAGGCTCACGTTGGCGATATTCGCGATCGGGGAAATCCGCGCGCCGCGCTCCCCCTGCTCTACCCGGAAAGCCTTATGCAATCCGATATCCCCCACGCCATATTCCCCGTAAAACGCCGCCGCCTCCCGCTGGAACTTCCTGGCGTCCCCCGCCCGTCCCAGCCGCGCGGCCAAGTCCTGAATCGCCTCCCTGACCCGGCGGCTGAACGCGCTGCCGCCGCTCCCGTCCCCCTCATAGGCCGTCAAGGCACCAAGGCACGGGATCCCCGCGCGGTCCGCCGCTTCCCCAAAATCAATCCGGAACAGCCCGAAAAGCTGGCAAAAATCATGAAGCGCGATCTTAGCGACACTGCCTCCCGCGTCTCCCCGTCTCTCGCAGGCCAAGCTATAGGCGTTCTCATCGGAGGCGATGAGATAAGCCAGGTAGGAATGCCAAAGGTTCCCTTCCAGCCCCAGTAAGGCGCATCGGGAGATCAATTCCCCCGCGCACGCCATGAAGCGATCCCGGAACACGCCCGCGCCCGGATCCGCGCCGCCCGCGACTCCCACGCCACCCGCAGCTTCCGCGTCGCCCGCATCTCTCGCGCCGCCCGCCGCTTCCCCGAAAAAGGGAAGCATGCCCGTAATGGCATGGAACACCGGATCCTTCTCCAACCCTCGATATATCATAAGCCTGTCCACCGGCATATCCCTCCTATCCGGCGCCTTGCCGCGCCGTTTTCGCACGTTCCTGCCACGCTTTTCAAAGCGCGGGCCGACTCCCTGTTCCGTTAGATCCCGCGCCTTGTCGCGCCGCTTTCGCGAGGTCGGCTCCCTGCCTCGTTAGGCTTCGCGCCTTGCCGCGCTAAAGCCTTGGCACGGCGCGTCTTTTCGCC
>CAZOLD010000024.1:0-7746 GCA_964580595.1 uncultured Eubacterium sp. | reverse complement strand
AGGGAGAGCGCTTCCTCTGAGAGGCCCTTGAGCGCGTTCTGGACCGCGCCATCCTGCAGGTTCCCTTCCAAGTCCACGAAAAAGCGGTATTCGAAGCTCCTGTCCTTAATCGGCCTGGACTCAATCTTGACCATGTTAAGGTGGTTGAACATGAAATGGGAGAGCATCTGGTACAAGGACCCGCTTTCATGGACCGTCTCAAAGCATATGCTTACCTTGTCCGCCGACCGAAGGCAGATTTTCTTCCCCGCCACGATGACGAAACGCGTGCTGTTCTCGCTGCTGTAATTGACATTGCGCGCTAAGACGTCAAGCCCGTAAATCCCTGCCGTCACCTCGCTCGCGATGGCCGCCTGCCCGGGATCGCCATCCTCTAGCACCTTCTTTGCCGCGACGGCGGTGTTTTCCACGCACACGCGGCCCCACTCTTTATGCCTGTCCAGAAAATCCACGCTCTGCCTTAAGGCCTGGGGATGGGAATAGACGCGCCGGATGCCCGAAATGTCCGCTCCGGGAAGCCCCAAAAGCGCGTGCTCCACCTTGATGGTCTGCTCCGCCACGATGCAATTGTCATATTCCACGAGCAGGTCAAAGTTCTCCCCGACGATCCCCGCGGAGGAATTCTCAATCGGCAAGACGGCATAATCCGCCTTCCCGTCCCTGATGCACTCCATGGCGTCCCGCCAGGTCTCTACATGGAACCCTTCCGCCTCTTCCCCGAAATAAGCCTTCATGGCCAGCTGGCTGTATGCGCCCTCCGTCCCCTGATACACAAGCTTGTGCGTCCAAAACGGCAGCTCGTCCACCTGGGAAAACCCAAGCTCCGGTCCCTGCCCATATTGGTTCATGAGCTGGTATTGGCGTTTCCTGCTAAGCGCCATGATCTGCCCGAACAGCTCCCCGGCGCCGTACCGGTTCTCTTCTGAGCGGACCTGCGCCGACACCCTCTCTAGCTTCTCCTTCTCGCGCGCCTTGTCTAAGACCGGCTTCCCCGCCGCTATCTTATACTCCGCGACTTCGCTCGCAAGCCTCATCCGCTCCTCGTACAAGGCAATCAGCTGGCTGTCTATCCGGTCAATCTCGTCCCGGATCCTGCTCAAATCTTTCATACGCCCCATCCTTACCTGTCCTTCGCCGGCAACCACGGCGGGAAGCCCCTAGCGCTGGCTCAATTCCTCCACGATGTCATCCCACGTGATCCCCTTCTCCGCCATAAGCGCGACCGTATGGTACAAAAGGTCCGTGATCCCGCTCCTGACGTCCTCGGAATCTTGGTTTTTCGCGGCAAGCAGAAGCCCCGTCGTGTCCGCGCCCAGCTTTTTTAAAATCTTATCCTGCCCTCCCCCGAACAGGCCGCCCGCGTTCCGTTTCTCTTCGGCATGCGCTTTTTTCTCCAGCATCCTGCCATAAAGGGTCTCCAGCACCTTCAGCGGGTCGCCCCCCACGTATTTCTCCCGGAACAAGTCCTGGTAAAAGCAAGTCTGGTTCCCGGTATGGCACGCCGCGCCAACCTGGGAGACCCCGGCTAGGAGAGTGTCCTTATCGCAATCGATCGTCAGGGACTTCACGTACTGGTAATGCCCGGAAGTCTCGCCCTTGATCCAAAGCTTCTTGCGGCTCCTGCTGTAATAGGCCATCTTCCCTAAGGACAGCGTCGTCTGGAACGCCTCCTCGTTCATGTAGGCCACCATCAGGACCTCTCCCGTCTGGTAATGCTGCACGACGACGGGAAGGAGGCCGTCGGAATTAAGCTTGAATTCCTTCCACTCCATGGAAGACTCAAACTTTTTCGTCGTGATTCCCTCCGCCGCGAGCAATTTCTTCACGTTCGAGACGTCCGTGTCCTTGCTGCTAAGGTAATCTCCGCCGATGCCGGTCACCCAGTCCTTCTTCAGGATTTCCACCCAGCTTTTCGTGTCATACCCGCTCACGATCACGCTGCACGGCAGCGTCGTCAGATCCTCGATGGAGCCAATGATATAATCATTCAGCACGACCAGCTTCTGGACGTATCTCTCCACCACGCCCCTATGCTTGAAGATGAAATCCGCGTTCCCGATCGAGAACAGCAATTTCTCCCTGCCGAACCGTCTCGCCCCCTCCTCCATGAGGTGCAGCGCGTCATGCGAGGTGCTGTTTAGGATCACGCCTTTGCACCCGGCGTGAAGCAGCCGCTCCATGTCCTCGATCTCCTCGATGTTTCCCGTTCCGTAAATCGGGATCTCCACGATGCGGCAAAGCTTCTTCACGGCCTCGATTCCCGCCTCCCGCCCCTGTTCCGTATCCGAGAGGTCGAACACGTAGAGCTGGTCCACGCCGCTGTCGTTATAGAGCCGCGCGAGCTCGCCAAACTCCCCCGCGCCGGCATCGTCGTCCCTTCCCTTGACCGCCGCGCCGTCCTTAAGGTAAATGACGGCGGTCAGATTCTTATGTTTCATGTCACTCCCACGCCCCCTATGCCGCGGCCGCCCGGCGCCCGCGCGGCCACGCGGCACGAATCGCATATCTGAATCGCAACCTACAGGCTTCCCTTCGTCGAGAGGATATCCTTGATCCTAGGGTCAATGCCGGTCGCCTCGTCTAACGACCTCCCGAACGCCTTGAACAGGCACTCGACCATGTGGTGGTTATTGACGCCTGACAGGATCCTCATGTGCAGGTTCATCCCCGCGCTGTAAGAAATGGCATAGAAGAATTCCCGCACCATTTCCGTGTCCATGTACCCGACGCGCTCCGCCGTGAACTCCCCCTCAAACGCGAAATACGGCCTCCCGCTCAAATCTATGGCGCACAGCACGAGCGTCTCGTCCATCGGCAGGATGCAGCTCCCATAGCGGCGGATGCCCTTCTTGTCCCTCAAGGCGATCCGGATGGCGTTTCCCAAAACGATTCCCGTGTCCTCAATCGTATGGTGCGTGTCCACCAGCAAATCGCCCGATGCCTGCACGCTCAAGTCAAAAAACCCATGCCGCGCGAAACCCGAGAGCATATGGTCAAAAAACCCGATGCCCGTGTCCACCTTGGCCATCCCGCTCCCGTCTAAATTCAGCGTGAGCTGGATATCCGTCTCATTCGTCTTCCGATGCTGTTTCGCAATCCGTTCCGACATCCCGTCCATCCTCCAATTATCACGTCCCCTTGCCGCGCCGCTTACTCAAACCTCACCCGAATGGAATTGGCGTGCGCCGTCAGGCGCTCAGACTCGGCAAACCGCGCGATATCCTGATAGACCGGCTCTAACGCCTCCCTGGAATAAGAAATGATGCTGGACTTCTTGATGAAATCATCCACGCCCAGCGGGGAAAAGAACCTTGCCGTCCCGTTCGTGGGAAGCACATGGTTAGGCCCCGCGAAATAATCCCCGAGGGGCTCGCTCGCGTACTCCCCTAGGAAAATCGCCCCCGCGTTGCGCACCTTCATCATGACGGAGAAGGGATCTTCCGTCAGGATCTCCAAATGCTCCGACGCGATCTCGTTGACGGCGTCTAACGCCTGGTCCATGTCCTTTGCAACCAGGATATAGCCAAACTGATCCAGGGACTTTTGAATAATCTCCTTCCTGGAGAGGCCTTCTAGGAACCGGTCCACCTCCTCGGACACCCGTTCCGCCAGCCCTTCATCCACCGTGACTAAAATCGCGCTTGCCATCTCGTCATGTTCCGCCTGGGAAAGGAGGTCCGCCGCCACGTAACGCGGGTTCGCCGTCCCGTCCGCGAGGACTAAGATCTCGCTAGGCCCCGCGATGGAATCGATGCTGACGTTGCCGAACACCGCTTTCTTCGCCAGAGCGACGTAGATATTCCCGGGCCCCACGATCTTGTCCACCTTCGGGATGCTCTCGGTCCCAAACGCTAGGGCCGCGATCGCCTGCGCCCCTCCGGCCTTGTAGATCTCGTCCGCCCCGGCAAGGTCCGCCGCCGCTAAGGTCGCGGGGTTCACCTTCCCGTCCCTGCCGCAGGGCGTCACCATGACGATCTTCCCCACGCCCGCCACTTTCGCGGGCACGATATTCATCAGCACGGATGAGGGGTACGCCGCCTTCCCGCCCGGCACATAGACCCCCGCGCTTGCTAAGGGCGTCACTTTCTGCCCGAGCAGCACGCCGTCCGGACTGCTGTCAAACCAGCTGTACCGCTTCTGCTTGAAATGGTAATCCCGGATGTTCGAAAGCGACTTCCTCATGACGTCTTCCAGCCCGTCCTCCAAAAGCCCGTACGCCTCGCGGATCTCCTCCGGCGTGACGCGCACGTCCCTCGCCGTGACCTTCGCCCCGTCAAATTTCTCCGTATAGGAAAACAGCGCCTCATCCCCCCGAGCGCGCACGTCCTCGATGATGCGCGCGACGCTCTCCTCAAGCTGCGCGTAGCTGCCCGGGCTGCGCCTCGACAGCCTATCCTGCAGATCCCTCTTCGTTTCTTCCGATAACCTCAATATCCTCATGCCGCATCTCTCCCTGCCGCGCCCGCCGCCATTTTCCCGGCAAACGCGGCCTATGACGGATCGCGGGTGACCTTCTTCAAGTCCGAAATCAGCTTCGTGATCCGCTCGTTCTCCATCTTCATGCTGACCTGGTTTACGACCATCCGCGCGGAAAGCGGGCAGACTTCCTCTAGGACCTGCAGCCCGTTTTCCCGAAGCGTGGATCCCGTCTCCACGATGTCCACGATGACCTCGGAAAGCCCCACGATAGGGGCAAGCTCCACCGATCCGTTCAGCTTGATGATCTCCACGGTCTGGCACTTCTTGTTGTAAAAATAATCCTTCGCGATCCGCGGGTACTTGGTGGCGACCCGGATCAGCTCATGATGCCGGAGGTATTCCTCCGCCTCCGCCGGCCCGCAGACGCACATCCGGCACTTGCCGAACCCTAAGTCTAACACCTCGTAAATATTGCGCGCCTCCTCTAGGATCGTGTCCTTCCCGACGATGCCGACGTCGGCGGCCCCGTACTCCACGTAAGTCGGGACGTCTGGGCCCTTCGCCAGGAAAAAGCGCAGCTTCTGCTCCTCATTCTCGAAAATCAGCTTGCGCGTGCCCTTGTCATGGATCTCCTCGCAGGAAATCCCTATCTTCTCAAACGTCTCAAGGGCCTGCCTCGCCAGCCGTCCCTTCCCAAGCGCAAATGTCAAATACCTCATGTCCGGCTCCTTTAAGAAATAAGGGGACGGCCTCGTGCCATCTACCCCCTTTGATTATACAGGAAACCGCGCGAATTTACAACATCCAGTTGCGCCCCGCCGCGCGTTCACGGCGCTGCCAGACCTCCTTTTCGCGCGCCCCGCGCCATGGCCGCGGGATCTAGGGGAGCGGCTATTCCTCCGTAAGGAACAGGACCTCGCCCATCCCCATCCGTTCCGCGTACGCGCGGTACTCATCCTCCCCCCTGCCGCTTTCCCATCTTGCCAAGGATACGCGCCTCCCCTCTTCCCTTAAGGAAACCGCTTGCCTAATGGCCCGCGCTCGGCTGGCCTCGTCGTAGGCCAGCAGGATCTCATCGCTGTCCGCGGGCGCCTCCGCCTTCTGGCGCGAGAGGGCGGCAAGGAGCCGGTCAATGGACACGGCAAACCCGATAGCGGGGGAATCCTTCCCAAAATGCGACAGCAGCCCGTCATAGCGCCCGCCCCTAACGACCGGCTCCCCGCTCCCAAAGGTATATCCCGCGAAAACAATTCCCGTGTAATAATGGCGCCCGCCCAGCATCCCGGGCTCAACCGTCACGTATTTCTCCACGCCGTAGTCCGGGAGCACTTGCATCAGCCGCCCTAGGCGCTCTAGCGCGCTTTGCACCTCCCGGTACCCCTTCGCCAGCTCCTTCGCGCGGCACATCATCTCTTCCGTCATGCAAATGCTCCCCATCATGGAGAACAGCTCCCTGATTTCCCCCGGCAGGCGCAACGAATCCAGCAGCTCCTCCACGCCGAAAAAATTCTTGTTGGAAATGAGGTCCACCAGGCGCCCCTCATCCTCCTCATCCAGCTTGGCCGCGTTCACGAGCCCTTTGAAAAACCCGACATGGCCAACCCCAATCTGGAATTCCGAAAGCCCCGACTCCAATAACGCGTGCGCGACGAGCGCCACGATTTCCGCGTCCGCATCCACGGAACCGTCCCCCATCAGCTCCGCGCCAAGCTGCGTGATTTCCTTGAGCCTGCCCTGGTAGCTGCTGTTATTCACGAACGTGTTCCCCACATAGCACAAGCGGACGGGGAAAACCTCGTCCCCGTAATACTTCGCCGCGCATCGCGCGATCTGCGGCGTCATGTCGGGCCGCAGCGCGAGCGTGTTCCCTTCCCGGTCAAAAAACTTATACAGGTCCTTCGAGGGGGTCGTGCCGATCTCCTTGCTGAATATGTCAAAAAACTCAAACGTCGGCGTCTCTACCGGATGGTACCCGTACCTCCCTAAAAGCCCCCGCAGCCTGTCCTGCAGGGCGAGCTTCCTCGCGCACTCCCTGTTATAGATGTCCCGAACGCCCTCCGGCGTATGCAATAAGCGATGCTCCATAATCCGTCCATGTCCTTTCTCGTTCCCCGTATCCGCGGCAGCGGCCCATCCGGGCGCCCCCTATCCCCGCATCTTTAAATCCTTCCCGATCATCTCAAGGTACGGGACCGGGACTCCGTCCTTTGGCCGCATGAAAAAACCCGGCTCCAGCTCCTCGCGGCGGAAGCTTTTCCTGCCCCCTTCTCTGGCACGGCCCCAAAAACCCATGAGCTTCTCATGGCGCAGGTAATAGAACTCGTCCCTGCCCGAATAGTAAATCAAGAGGAAAGAGATCCCGTCCTGCCGCTCGAAGCGCTCCATGAAGTCGATCTGGTGCGGATGGATGTTCTGCAGGGGAAACGTATCCGTATGGCACTCCTTCGCGTCGAAGCACACCGGGACGCCCTGCACCGCCCCGATATAGTCCACGGTGCTTTTCTGGTCAAAATAAGCCAGCGTGATGCGCCTGCTTTCCTTGTCGATATTGATCGGGGTGATGGGCGTCGGCACCTTCTGTATCAGCGCGAGGCCCCCTTTCGCGTACCTCTCGTTCGTGATGTTGACGTATTCTTCCAGCAAGGACCCCCTCAATCCCCTGGTGCCCCATGTCGCCATTTTCCTCTCCCCTCCCACACGAGCTCTGGCGCCCGCCTTCCTTTGCGGTGCCCCGCCCTATTCCTCGCATAGCGCGTCTAAGTGATAGAGGATCTGCTCATAAGAGCGCGCCAAGACGGACGCGGTTTCCACATACGCGCCTGGCCGCATGGACTCCCATTCCCTGGAATGCCAATACGCCGCTTTTTCCCTGGCCGCCTGCCTTAAGCACTCCACCGTGCATCCTTCCCTTTGCCCCAGGCGTTCCTCGGCCGTCCGCCCGTACTCGCCCGTAACGCGCAAAAGGTCGTCCTCCTCTTCCTCGCTAAGGGAAACCCGGCCGCCGTAATATGCCTGCAAGGCTTCCTGCTCCTTCCAGACATGCTGGGAGGAATACATCTCCCCCAAATCGTCCAGGATCCGGGCGCAAATGTCCCGAAGAGCGGGGCTAGAGGAGGGAGAGTCTTTTTGCTCCCGCAAAAGGGCATCCAGGCGCCCCATGGCGTGCCGTGACTGGATCAACGCCGCATGGTTCCCGAAATGCCGGATAAGCAGGCGGCGCACGGAAAGGATTCCGCTCTTTTCCAGCAATTCCTGGCGGATTTCCTCCCTTTGCCTCCCCTGGGAAAGCAATGTGGCCGCCTCTAGGATGCCGTATTGCCCAAGCAG
>CAZOLD010000023.1:0-14010 GCA_964580595.1 uncultured Eubacterium sp. | reverse complement strand
CGAGGGCGGCTGCTACGCGAAGGTCATCAACCTGGACAAAGAATCCGAGCCGGATATCTATAACGCGATCAAGCGCAACGCGCTTCTGGAGAACGTCACACTAGACGAGAACGGCAAGATCGACTTTAACGACAAGAGCAGGACGGAGAATACCCGCGTATCCTACCCGATCAACCACATCGAGAAGATCGTGCGCCCGGTTTCTTCCGCGCCGGCCGCGAAGAACGTGATCTTCCTTTCCGCGGACGCGTTCGGCGTGCTCCCGCCGGTATCCATCCTGACGCCGGAGCAGACGCAATACTATTTCCTGTCCGGGTTCACGGCAAAGCTGGCCGGCACGGAGCGCGGGATCACGGAGCCTACGCCGACGTTCTCCGCTTGCTTTGGGCAGGCATTCCTGGAACTGCACCCGACCAAGTACGCGGAAGAGCTCGTCAAGAAGATGAAGGTGAGCGGCGCGAAGGCTTACCTTGTCAATACCGGATGGAACGGCACGGGCAAGCGTATCTCCATCAAGGACACGCGCGGCATCATCGACGCGATCCTGAATGGCGACATCAATAACGCCCCCACCAAGACGATTCCGTATTTCAACTTCGAGGTCCCGACGGAGCTCCCAGGCGTTGACACCAATATCTTAGATCCGCGCAACACCTACTCCGACGCGTCCGAATGGGTAGCGAAAGCGAAGGATTTGGCGGACAGGTTCATCAAGAACTTCAAGAAATACGAAGGCAACAGCGCGGGGAAGGCATTGGTTTCCGCCGGCCCGCAGCTGTAAAGGGATCTGTGCACATAAGGCTTCACACCTTTCCAAGGCACAGGGCGACAATGCGGGAGGCCTTCATGGCCCATGTTGCGTAAGTTGTGCATAAGTGATATAAGAAATCCCCCGAGCAAGGTCTTGCCCGGGGGATTTTTTTGCCGCGCCGCATAGGCGCCTTCCCCTTTCCCATCGCCCTTTGCCGCACCGCTTAGGCGCCATTCCCTTTCCCATCGCCCCGCCGCGCCGCATGGCCGTCTTTTCCCTACGCATCGCCCCGCCGTGCCGCATGGGCGCCTTTCCCTTTCCCATCGCCCCGCCGCGCCGCGCGTAAGCCCGGGGCAGACCAGCCGATGGTCATGAGATGATTTCCGCCAGCCGCTCCTTTAACAGCGTGTTCCGTTCCGTGACCGTGAGGTTTTGGACCGCGCAGGCGATCGCTTTATTCGCGCCGACGATGACAAGAAGGTGCTTTGCCCTCGTGATGCCCGTATACAGGAGATTCCTCTGCAGCATGACGTAATGGCTCATCAGGATCGGCATCACGACGATGGGGTATTCCGACCCTTGCGCCTTATGTATGGTGGTGGCGTAAGCGTGCGTCAGCTCATCCAGCTCCGATATGTCATATTCCACTTCCCTGCCCTCGAAATCTACCAGCAGGCTCCCGTCGTCCGCATTCACGCGCGTGATAAGCCCAATGTCGCCGTTGAATACCTCCTTGTCATAATTGTTCTTCACCTGCATGACCTTATCGGGCGCCCGGAACGCGAAGCCGCTCCTGCGGAGGCAGTCCTTAGGAACGCTCGCCTTGCCCCTGCCGCGCAGGAAGACCGTCTCCTCCTCCGGATTCAGCGCCTCCTGCAAAAGGAGGTTCAAGTTCGTCGCACCCGCCACGCCCCTTTGCATGGGGGTAAGGACCTGTATCTGCATCGGGTCCACATGGCAGCGGGCCGGCAGCTCCCGGCTGACCAAATCCACGATCCGCGAGGCGGCGATGTCCGCGTCCTCGCTTTCCAGGAAAAAGAAGTCCGAGCCCCGCTCATTCGCGAAGGCCGGCAGCTCCCCGCGGTTGATCCGGTGGGCGTTCAGGATGATCCGGCTGGCCTGCGCCTGCCTGAAGATCCGCGTGAGACGGACGACCGGGAAAACCCCGGAATCAATCATGTCCCTCAAGACGTTCCCGGCCCCGACGGAAGGCAGCTGGTCGATGTCGCCGACTAAGACCAGCCGCATTGTCGGCGGAATTGCCTTTAAGAGGGCATTCATCAGGATAATGTCTATCATCGAGCATTCGTCCACGATGAGCACGTCGCCCTCCAAAGGATTCTCCTCATTCCTCTGATACCCGTCCGGGGGCTTGCATTCCAGCAGGCGGTGGATGGTCTTCGCCTCCATGCCTGTCGCCTCTGACATCCGCTTCGCCGCCCTTCCCGTCGGCGCGGCCAGCAGGATCTTAAGCCCGTAGGCCCGAAACGCCGCGATGATCCCATGCGTCGTGGTCGTCTTGCCGGTCCCGGGGCCGCCCGTGAGTACCATGACTTTCGCGTCCGCCGCCCTCCTTATGGCGTCCGCCTGGACCTGGTCATATGCCATGCCTGTCCTTTTCTCTATCGCCCCTATGTCAACGGAAAGCCTAGAATTCCCCGTCTCCTCCCTTGCCGCCATCAGCTTGGAATACAGCCTGTCCCCCGCAGGCGTCGACACCAGCTTCCTTAATTTCCCGGCGGTCCCAATCTCCGCGTAGTAAAAAGGGGGAAGGTAAATCGCGGCGGATGCCCTGCCATCCCCGTCTCCTGCCCTGATCTTCTCCTCCTGGATCAATTCCCCCTGCCTTAGCATCTCGTCCAACGTCATGATGATGGTTTCCGGGGATGCTTCCAGCAGCTCGCTGGCTTTCTCGATCAGCTGCTGCTTGCGCGCGTAAACATGCCCTTCGCCCGCTAACTCGGAAAGCGTGTACATGAGGCCGCTGCGCAGCCTGACGTAAGATTCCGTTTGAAAACCTATTTTCCGCGCGATCTGGTCCGCGGTCCGAAAGCCGATCCCCCATATGTCGTCCGCCAATCGGTAAGGGTTCTCCTTCATGACGGAGATGCTCTCATTCCCATACTGGGCATAAATCTTGGCGGCGTAGGACGCCTTGACCTGGTTTTCCTGCAAAAACAGCATGATGTTCTTGATTTCCTTCTGCTTCTCCCAGGAACGCACGATCCTCTCCGCGCGCTTTTCCCCGATCCCGTCCACCTCAAGCAGGCGATCCGCGTGGCTTTCTATGACGTCGAACGTGTCCTCCCCGAACTTCTGGACGATCCGCTTCGCGAACTTCGGCCCGACGCCCTTGATGAGCCCGGAACCTAAGTATTTCTCCATGCCGTAAACCGTGGCAGGGAGCGTCTCCTCCCAATCCTCCGCGGAAAACTGCCTGCCGTACCTGGCGTCAACCTTCCACTCCCCATCCACGAGCAGCACGGATCCCACATTGGCGTCAAGCAGGTTTCCGACCACGGGGACTAGTTCGCCATACCCCTTCACGCGGCATTTTAAGACGGAATATCCATTCTCGAGATTTTGATAGGTAATCCGCTCCACGATGCACCGGATCCTAGCCATGGCAACCACCACCTTAATGACGCAAAAAGCTTCCGTTTCAGATGTCATGTTTGCGGATATCATGTTCGCAGATATTCGCATGCTTAGACAAGGGGCAAATGGACTCCACTATTCGCATGCTTATTCAGGAGGCACACGGTCTCCACGTTCGCCGACGCCGGGAACATGTCCACGCAGCAGGCCCGCGTCGCCTGATATCCCCCCTCCCGCAGCGTTTCCAAATCCCTGGCCAGGCTGGTCGGCTTGCAGGAAATATACAGCATCTTGTCCACCCCGTAGGAAATGATCTTTTGGAGCGCTTTTGGGTGGATGCCCTCCCTAGGAGGGTCGAGCACGATAAAATCAGGCATGTCCCCAATCGAGTCAAGGACTTTTTGGACATCCCCCTCCAAAAAATCGCAATTCGTGATCCCATTTTGCGCGGCATTTTCCCTGGCAGCCAAAACCGCCTCGGGAACAATTTCCACGCCAATCACCTTCCCGGCCACGGGAGAGAGGACTTGCGCGATGGTCCCCGTCCCGCTGTAGAGGTCATAGACGACCTTGCCGTCACCCGCGCCGCCGACGTATTCCCTGGCCTTCTCATAAAGGACCTCAGCCCCGAGCGAATTTGTCTGGAAAAAAGAAAAAGGGGTAATTAGGAACCGCATCCCCAAAATCTCCTCATGGATGAAATCCCTCCCGCGCAAGATCTCCGTCCCTTGGTCAATGACTGCGTCGCCCGGACTGTCGTTTCGCGTGTGCAAGATCCCGACGATCTCTCCCTCCAGATCCAGACCCATGAGCGCATCCGCGAATCCTGAGAGCAGCCTCCCCTCCTCTTCCGCCCCGACCTGCGTCGTGGTGACCAGGCTTACCAGAATCTCCCCCGTCCTTGCCGCCTTGCGGACCAGCAAATGCCGCAAGTATCCCTCATGCCGCATCCTGTGGTAATAAGGGACGTTCCCGCGTCCCTTGAAATATCCCAGCGCCGCTTCTAGGATGGCGGAAAAATCCTGGTCAGCAATCCTGCATCCCGTTACCGTCACGATGTCATGGAAGCTTCCGCGCTTGTGCATCCCCAACGCGAGCGGGCCGCCCTTGAAGGAATCCCCGAACGTGAACTCCATCTTGTTCCGGTACCCAAACTGCCTGGGGCTTGCCAAAATCCCTTCAAAAGCCTCCGCAAGGCCAGGCCCTCCCCCTTCCTCCTGACGGATGAAAAAAGGGCCCAGCAAATCCCGCACCTGCCCCTCCTTTTGCCGCAGCTGCTCCTCATAACTTAGGTTCAGGAACGCGCAGCCCCCGCATTCCCCAAAATGGGCGCAGGGCGGGTTATCCAGCTCCAGCGGGGATTTCTCCAGAACTTCCAGCAAAGTCCCCTCCGCCCGCCCTTTCCCGCTCTTCCTGACCCGGAAGGACACTCTCTGCCCCGGAAGCACATTTTTCACGATTGCGGTTTTCCCTTCTCCGAATCGCACGATTCCCCGGTTGGGGAACGCCACGCTCTCCACGATCCCCTCAAAAACCTGCCCTCTTCCCATGGCTCCTCCCACGACGTCCCCGTTCCGGCGTCACTTTCCCGCGAAAATGCCCCCTGCCCGAAAAAAGCTCCCGCACGCGCTCATGCGGGAGCTTTCTGCCACTCTGGCTGTCCGTGCCCTTACGGGAACGATTAATCTTCTTTTGCTTCTTCTTCCTCTTCCTCTTTCTCGCCCTCGTCCTCGTCATCGAAGATATCGTCCTCTATGCCGTCGTCCTCAAAATCATCCTCGAAATCCTCCAAGTAATCCGGCGCGAAGAAACGATAGACGCAATAAGCAATCAGCGCTACCGCGGCCACGGCTCCGATGATTGCCAGCACCCAGAGAAAATTCTTTTTCTTCTTCTCTTCTTCCTCCTCCTTATGAAGCAATTCCTTCACCCTTGACGATAACTCATCAATCTTGTCCCTTCCCATGTGATCTCTCCTCCTCCATATTCTTAACCATGCCGCCTCGCGCCCTGGCTGCCGCTACGGATCGCTCCCCTCTCCAGGGCAAATGCCCGCGGATCGCTCCCCTAACCGGCTCGCGCCAAGCGCCCGAAAAAACCCGGGCGGCCATCGGTCGACTCTAAGTATAGCACATCTTAGCGGATTCGCATACTACTTTTTGTGATTTTTTTGTTTTTTTGTATTTTTTGTATTTTTTGTGATTTTATATTTTTTTTAATTTGGCGAATGTCGCGAACATCTTTTTCGTGCCCACCTTGTCGAAATCTACCGTCACTTCATAATCCCTGCCGCCTTCCACGATTTGCGTGACCGTCCCTTCGCCGAATTTCTCATGCCGCACCCTGTCCCCGTTCCCATAATCCGGCGCGGCCTTCGGCAGGTTCCCGGGAAATGCGCGGGCCTTGCGGCTGCTTTCCTGATAGGCGTTCTTCGTGCTAAAAATCGGGCTGACATTCGGCCCTTTTCTCGGGAATGCCTTCGGGGACGCCGCCCGCGCGTTCCCGTACGCTGCTTCCCGCGCGGGGCGCCGCGTGTTTTCCGAAACCGCCTGCCCCTGTCCGGAAAATAAGCCCGCCGGGATCTCCTTGACGAAACGGGAAACCTTATTGTACTGGATGTCCCCCCTCACCATGCGCTGCCTCGCGCAGGTAAGCGTCAGGCTCTCCATCGCCCTTGTAATGCCCACATAGCACAATCTCCGCTCTTCCTCAATCTCATCCGGATCCTCGGAGAGGATCGTCATGTATCCCGGGAAAACGCCGTCCTCCATCCCGGCCATGTAGACGTTGGGGAATTCTAAGCCTTTCGCGCTATGCAAGGTCATCAGCACGACATAATCGCTGCCCTCGTCTAAGTTGTCTATGTCCGCGACCAGCGCGACCTCCTCCAAAAACCCATTCAGCGTCGGGTTCTTTGCCGTTTCCTCGTAATCCGCGGCCTTGCTGATCAATTCGTCCATGTTCCCGATCCGCTCTCTGGCCTCCTCCGTGCCTTCCGCCTCTAATTCCTTCGCGTATCCCGACTCCTCGATGATATCCTTTAGGAGCCCGGAGACGCCCACCCGTCCCGCCTCGTCGCGCATCCGCCGTATGAGTCCTGTGAAAAGGTCCAGCTTCGCCGCCGCCTTCCCGATCGACGCGATATTTCCCGCGTCGCACATGGCGTCATAGAAGCTGATCCCTTGCTCTAGCGCATATTCCTGGACACGGCTCACCGTCGTGTTCCCGATGCCGCGCTTCGGCACGTTTATGATCCGGCGCACCGCTAAGTCGTCCCTGGCATTGTCCACCGTCTTTAAATACGCCAGCAAGTCCTTGATTTCCTTGCGCGCGTAAAAATTAATCCCGCCTATGATCTTGTATGGGATGTTCGCCGCGACGAAACGCTCCTCGAACAAGCGCGACTGCGCGTTCGTGCGGTACAAGATGGCGCAATCCCCGTACCGGAACCTTCCCCCGGCCACCTTCCCTCGGATATCTCCTACGATGAAATCCGCCTCGTCAAAAGCCATGTCCAGCTGCTCGAAGCGGATCTTCTCCCCGGCGCCCTGCTCCGTCCAAAGCCTCTTTCTCTTTCTCTCTTTATTATGGGCAATCACGCTGTTCGCGGCATCCAGGATATTCCTAGTCGATCGATAATTCTGCTCGAGCCGCACGACCATGGCATCCGGATAGGCATCCTCGAAGCTTAGGATGTTCTTGATATTCGCGCCCCTGAATTTATATATGGACTGGTCGTCGTCCCCGACCACGCATAAGTTCCGGTGCCCGCCCGCTAAAAGCCGCACCAGCTCAAACTGCGCCGTGTTCGTGTCCTGGTACTCATCCACCATGATGTAGCGGAAACGCTCTTGGTAAGAGATAAGGACCTCCGGCTCCTTTTGGAACAGCTCCACCGCCTTCATCAAAAGATCGTCAAAATCCAGCGCATTGTTCTTCCTAAGCTCCTTTTGGTACTCCCGGTAGACCTGCGCCTGGCGCTCCCTCGCGTAATCGCCGGCCGCACGCCTCATGAATGCCTCCGGGGAGACCAGCTCATTCTTCGCGGAGGAGATCACCCCTAAGAAGGCCTTCTCCTTGTAAATCTTGGTATCGATCCGAAGCCGCTTGCAAACGTCCTTCATGATGGACTTCTGGTCTTCCGTGTCATAAATGGCGAAATTCGTATCGTAACCCAGACGGTCAATGTAGCGCCTTAGGATCCGGGCGCACGTGGCATGAAACGTGGCCACCCAGACGCCTTCCGAGCCAAGGCCCACCATCCTCCCGATCCGTTCCCGCATCTCGCCGGCCGCCTTGTTCGTGAAGGTGATCGCCATGATATGATATGGGCTTACGCCCTTTTCCTCGATCAAGTAAGCCGCCCTGTGGGTAATCACGCGGGTCTTCCCCGACCCCGCGCCCGCCAGGATCAAGAGAGGGCCCTCCGTATGGAAAACCGCCTCGCGCTGCATCTCATTCAAACTGTCATAGACGCCCATAAGCCTTCCTCTCAAAACAAAAACGCGCGGCAGCCCCTACTCCCCGCGGCCGCGACGCGAAACCATTCTCTCCCAACGGGCACAATTATAGTAAATTTCCGCGCAAATTTCAAGCATTTCCCTTGTTATCGCTATTTTTATCGTTTATAATTAGCGTGTGCGAGGGCGTGCGCGGATCCATGCCCCGGCGGCTTGCGATGGCTCAAAGGAGCCGCGCCCAGGGAAAGGCGGTGGCGGGCGAGAAGATGGCAATCGATGAAAAAGAATTCCTCAACAGCATACTGAAGAGCTTTTCCCGGATGGATTACATCAAGCCAGAGGACATCCCGGACATCGACCTATACATGGATCAGGTGACGACGTTCATGGATGAGCATCTTGCGGTTTCCAAGCGCCGCCCAGAAGACAAGGTCCTGACCAAGACCATGATTAACAACTATGCCAAGAACGACCTGCTTCCCCCTCCGGTGAAGAAGAAATATTCCAAGGAGCATATCATCGCGCTGATTTTCATCTATTATTACAAGAACGTCCTGAGCATTGGCGATATCCACGCCATCCTAGGCCCCATCGTGGAAAGATACTTCGGCTCCGATTTGGGCCTTAACCTGGCGGACATCTACTCAGAAATATTCCGTTTGGAAAAATCCGAGGCCGCGAGCCTGCGGAAGGACATCATGAAAAAATACCACGCCAGCAAAGAGGCCTTCCAGGACGCCGGCACGGATGAGCGGACAGCGCTCCAGCGCTTCGCTTTCATCTGCATGCTTTGCTTCGATGTCTACGTGAAAAAGCGCCTCGTCGAGAAGCTCATCGACATGCAGCCCGAAAACGGGGAGAAAGATCCCAAGAAATCAAAATGACCGGGACGATGCCCCGGGATAAGGTGGCGGCATCATGGCGGACGGGGTGGTTCCCGGCGCGTTTTCGCGCCATGGGCCGCCCCTTTTTTTCGCCTGACGCGCGGCAATCCCCGTCCCGCGCTCTTGCGGCGCCCCGCTTGCGGGGCATAGGGGTTTAGCGGAATTCCGCCTCAAAGACCGCATCCTCCAAAATTTCCATCCCCTCTTCCACTTCCAGTCCCGGATTCCCCTGCTTCTTCCAGCGAAGGAAGGACCTGCGCGGCGGCGACGGATCCTCCGGGAAAACCAGCCCTTCCCCCTCATAAATGGAATATCCGTCATACACGCCCCCGTCCACGAGAAACGTCACCTTGTGGTATGGCCGCATTTCCGAATACGTCTCCATGATGACGGATTTCCGGCAGGAAACCTTCTCCTCTTTCCCCATCACGTTCCTATACGTCTCCGTGACCTCCACGTCCAGGATGCCTTTTTCCGTGTCAGCGGAAAGGACATTGACCTTGACGTCCGCGTCGGACTCCAAAAGGATCAGGAGCTCCCGGTTAAAATCCGCGGAAAGCTCCTTTGCGTCCCTCGGCGCCCCTTCCTGCCCGCCTTGCTGGGCAAGCGCCTGCTTTGCCGCCGTATTCACGGCTGTTTCCAGCTCATTCTTCCGCACGCTCCTGCCGCTGAGCGTCAATGTGGCGGACAATGCCATGATGGCTATGGCTGCTAACGCGATCCCAAATATCGTATGCTTCATTCCCGCCCCCTATCTGTCGTCCACAATGAGGACATACGTCCCTTTCGTCTCCCTGCGTTCCCCGTCTAGCGTACGGAGATCGATCTGGTACGCGCCCTTTTCCGGAAAAGCGACATATTTCCCCGCCGCGTGGAACAAATACATCACGCTGTTCCCTTCCTCGTCCCTGATATCGGAAACCAGGATGTCCGTGCGGCGCCCCGCCTCATCCAGGCCTTGGAACAGGTTCGCCAAGAAAATGGTTTCCCCCGTTCCCCATGCCTTTAAATTCCTGCGCACGATCCGCGGCGGCGTGTGGCTGCTTACGGCCTTTGCCTCCGCGACGTCCCCATAGCCGCCATAATTTTCCGCGTCCATATCCATGCGCCTGCCCAAATCAGGCAGGAGCGTCCCTCCCATGACGAAGAGCAGGATGAACCCTGCCGCGAGGGCCGCTAGGGCCACGCCCGCCACGGCCTTAAATGGCTGCTGCATGCCCTATCCCCCCTAACAAATGCTTTGCGCGAATTGAAGGATAATCCCGTACAGGCCCGTGCCTCCTAAGGCGAACTCCGCCGCCATGGACAGGAACAGCGCCGCCGCCGTGCATCCTACCAACATCCCCGCGTATTCATCGATGAATTCCCTCATTCTCATCCCTCCCATCAAGAACAACATGGCGCGTCATCCGGCCAAAAGTCATTTGCCCGCGAAAAGCCACGCCAAATCTCACCCACGCTTCAAGCCACGGCGGACACCATGTCCAGCAGCTTGCAAAAAATCGCGATTAGCCCGCCGCCCGCTATGGCATACACGAGCGCCCCGCCAAATTCTTCCATAATCGTATTCATCCAATCCTCCCATCTGCCTATCGGATTTCGGAACCTCCCTGCGCCAGCCCCAAAATCCCCGCGCCGCCATGCAAAAATGTCAAAGCATCGCGTCACTGCGCATCCTTCTCACCTCGCGAACCCGCGCACCTCGTGTTCCGACACAAGGTTTAGCACCGGTACCGCGTAATCAAATGTCAGGATAACCTCCGCCATCCGACGGTTTAAGGACGCGTCAAACACGACATCCTTTACTTCCAGCGCGTACCCCGCCCGCGCGGCCTGTTGCTTGCAGGCCTCAATGACGGACGGGCTGAAATTGCTGCACTCGATTTCTCCTACCACGTCGGCATGGTAACTGCGCGCCGCGCTCACCTGCGCGCCCGCCGCGATGACTCCCGCTCCCACTAAGCCTACCAGCAGCAGGAAGAAAATCCCGACATACGCCTTTATCACCTGTCCCATTTCCTGCCTCCCTTCAAGGCAGCTTCAGCTGCCCTAAAAAAACGAGCATGAATACCACCATGTTCGCCATCGTCTGCAGGGACACCGTAATCTGCGGCAGGTAGAAAATGCCGCTGATCCCCGCAAGGCTCTTCTCATTCGACGCCTTCTCTGACTTATCCAGCATCTTGCTGTTGCGCTGCACTAAAATCCGGATCTGCGCCTGCGCGTCGCCGCTCCCCGATTCCGAAATCGCGTAAAGCATCTTCATCGAGGATTGCACGGACGAGAGCTGGAACATGCCGAAGAAATCCAGGTAAGGCTCTAAGGCGTCCGGCTTCCTCTTCAGGCTGTCCGAAAGCTTCTGCAGCTCCCCCTTCATGATGGCGGGGGCATGCTCCACCGTCTTCTCAATCGATACCTGCACGTTATTCCCCTGCAGCAGCAGCGCCATCTCCATGAGCCAGGATGGGAATACCCGGTTAATTTCCTTGACCACTTTGTCATATGCCAGGCGGTATCCCAGCCTGTGCTGGTTTAAGAAGAACACGCCCGCGCCGGCCGCGGCCAACGCCGCCAGGGAATGCCCCAGCAGCTGCAGCATGGCCGCGAAGAGGAAGAACGCGCCGCCAAAGGCAATGCTCTTTTTTCTCTCTTTTTTCGGGTCATAGGACGTGACCATCTCGTAATACCTGGCCATTTTCTCCTCTTCCCCGGCATCCTCCCGCGTGAGCCAGCTCTTGGCAATCTCCTTCTCCGCGCGCTTAAAAATCCAAATGTCCGCCAGCAGGAGCAGGGTCGTGCCCACCTGCACGATTGGATTCCCGACAATGCTGTATTGCGGCGGCATGGAGCGGTACACGGAATGGAACACCAGCGCAAGCGCGAGCGTCACCGCGATGGACAAGACGACGCGCGTGCGCGCCGCCCTCTTATCCTCCTGAAGCAGCAGGACATTGTCCGCCCAGACGGCCTTGTCCTGCAAAAGAAGGTCAATCCCGTCCCCGCAAGACCCACCGTTTCTCTCCACCGTGCAAAGGTACTCATGCACGGACGAGAGCCGGCTGCCCGGATATTCGCTTTCTATGATCCCTAACGCCTCCCGGTACAGATCACTTTGGTAACTCCCCTGCTCGATGTAAGCGATAGCCTTCTCTATGGCCTGCCTCATCCTCCCTTGGGAAAACAAGGTCATCGTGTCCATTAATGCGCTCACGATTTTCTGTTCCCTCTGGAAGGAATACAGCATCTGCTCCATATAATCCGAGACGTCCAGGAACCTCTTATGCTCATACATCTGCCTGTATCCGTCCAAAATCATGCCGGGCAGGCTCAGGATGCACGCCGCCGCGACTAACGCGGTCAGCGCCCAATGCAGGGAGAACAGGAACCCGCATCCAATCGCTCCGGCCAGGGCGGCGATAATCAGGGCCACGTACCGCCCCATGGGGAAATGGTAACCGAAACTATTAATCCTTTTCTGCAGGTCGCCCGGGCGGAACAAATAATGGATCCCTTCGCATTTCCGCTTCCTTCGCTTCGTCTTCGTCATGCTCCCTCCTGTAACAGCTGCCTAACATTTAGCGGCTCGTAATAGCTAGTCTCCGGGCACCGGAAGGGCTCCTTAATCCCCGCCCTCGCCATCCGCTTCAGAACGTCCCTCGGGATGTTCTTCGATACCAGCTTGCCGTCCTCCACCAGCATATAGATGCTGTTCTTCCCGTCGCACCGGTCGTAAAAGCACATCTGGTCAATATATCTTTCCAGCATCCCTTTCTCATCCGTGTATTGCCGTATCAGCACCCCGACGCTGATGAATTCATAAACATAATTCTCGAGGCGGTCCGCGTCCTTCGACCTGCCTATCATGTTCATGATCCGGTCCGGGAGGTTGCGCAAGTCGTCTAAGTGCAGCGTCGTGAACCCATAGACCCCCGTGGACCATTGCTCTAGGAGGTATTGCACCTCCGTGGAGCGGGCCTCTGAAAGGATGATCCATTTGGGGTTCTGGCGCAGGCAAAGCTTAATGGCCTCCGTATAGCTTAGGTCCTTGCTCACCTGCAGCTCCACGCAATCGTTCTCCGGATTGATCTCATGGAAATGCATTTCCAGGTTGTCCTCAATCGTGATCGCCCGTTGGTTCGCCGGTATGAACCGGGAAAAAAACTTCGCGCATTCCGTCTTCCCTACCCCCGGCTCCCCGCAGAACGCGAAATTCATCTTTGCCTTGACGCAATTGATGAGCAGGCTCAATACCTCCACCGAGCAATACCCGCTGTCTAGCATGCTTTCTACCGTATGCCTCACCTTCGGCAGGGATTTGCGGATGCATATGCTGCGCCCCGATACCGCCACCGACTCATGGACGATGCTGATGCGCAGCGCGTCCGTTTCCGCCTCAAGCACGTTGTTCGCCTTGTTAAACGGCTTGTTCACGCGATTGGCAATCCGATGGGTGAACCACTCCACGAACTGTTCCGGGACATCCACGTCCGCGCGGTACCTCCCCTTCTTCAGGTCCGCGATCCATAGCGTCTTCCCGTTAAAGTCAATGTCCGTCACATTCTTATCCCGGATAAACGGGTAGAATGGGCCAAATTCCTCTTCTGTCAGCTCCCAATTGTACTTCATCTCTCCTCCTTTGGCTGCCCATGCCGCCGGCGGGAGATGCCGGGCAAGCCGGCACCCGACCCGTCCGGGCGCGGCGCGGCTTTGCCTTTACGACAGGTTTGTCTTTGCCAGCAAGCCGTTAATCATATCCGTGAATGCCTTGCTCACTACGCCATCGGACTGAAGCAAGAACGTGGCGATAGCAATCAAGGCGACAATCGCGACAGCGGTGATGATAATGCCGCTGTACTCCTCGAAAATCACTTTCATGTGGCTCCCCTCCTTTCTAGCCCCGCGAAAGGCCGGGAGAGGGCGCAAAAAGATCCCCGCGGACGCGCAATCCGCCGCCAACGCCGTCCCTTCTTTCACAGCGCGAAATATGGTTGTTCATTTCATGCATCCGGTAATTGGCGATACGTTACGGCGATGCTGCCATGCCGTAAGCCATGAAAGGCCAATGGACTAAGAACCTCCGTCCCCATGCAGAAATAAAAAGATTAGTTGCCGGCGCAGAATCGCCGGCGGATGGATAACCAGGAAGGCCTTTGCCTGCCTGCAAGTGCATTGTAAACCCGGTTTGCGGAAAAATCAATTGTCTATTTCTACCAAAGATTTTCCGAAAAAATAACCCTTGCGGGCGCAAAACCGCTCCCCGCACGGGTTTTCGATGTCAAATCCGAGTTTTACGAAACCTTACCCTGAAAGCCCAGTC
>CAZOLD010000022.1:0-14142 GCA_964580595.1 uncultured Eubacterium sp. | reverse complement strand
CTAAGCGTGACCTGATCGTCGCCGCCTCCTCCGTCCCCCGCTCGGTGAGGCGCCGCTCTAACTCCTTCCCGCTTGGCGGGGACACGAACAAAAGCAATGCCTCGGGATAAGCCTTTCGCACTTTCAAGGCGCCCTGGATCTCGATTTCCAGGATCACGTCTAAGCCCTCCTCCAGGCGCCGGAGCACATATTCCTTCGGCGTGCCATAGGAATGGTTGACATACCTCGCGTATTCCAAAAGCTGGCGGGATCGCGCCATTTCCTCAAATTCCTCTTCCGTGACGAAGAAATATTCGCGCCCGTTCTCTTCCCCTGGCCTGGGCTGCCTCGTCGTCACGGAAACGCTCAAGGCATAATTCCCCGGGAATTCTTCGAGAAGCCGCCGTATGACCGTACCCTTCCCCGCCCCGGAAAACCCGGAAACCACCGTCAAAATCCCTTGCCTTTCCCCCATCCCAATCCTCCGCTTTCGGCGCATCCCCGCCCGCGGCGGGCGCCGCTACTCCACGTTCTGCACCTGCTCCCTGATTTTCTCGATATCCGTCTTTAACTCAATCGCGACGCCGGAGACCTGGATGTCGTTTGACTTTGACAAAATCGTATTCGCCTCCCGGTTCATCTCCTGCGCGATGAAATCCAGCTTCCTGCCAACGCTGCCGCCCTTTTGGAGCGAATCCTCCATTGCCCTGATGTGGCTCTTCAGCCTCACGATCTCCTCGTCCGTGCATATCTTGTCCGCATATATCGCCGTCTCCGCCACGATCCGGCTCTCGTCCGCCTGCGCATCCGCCAGCAATTCATTCACCTTGTCCGTGAGCCTCTGCCTGTACTCCGCAAGCACGCCCGGGGCGCGTTCCTCAATCTTGCTTACGCGCCCTTCCATCTGCCCCAGCTTCCCTTGGATGTCCGCCCGCAGCCGCTCGCCCTCCCGCTCCCGCATCGCAAGGAACTTTTCGGCGGCCCCCCTCACGGCCGACTCCAAAAGATGCCACAGCTCCCCCTCGTCCTCCTCTTCCGGCTCTACCGTGACGACCTCGGGATAACCCGCGAGCTGCGACGCGCACAGGGACACCGGCAGGGAAAACTCCTCCGCCATCCGCCGCACGCACCTAACATATTCCGCGGCCAGGGCCTCGTTATACCTCAGTTTCCCCGCGTCCTTGCCGCTATCCTCATAGGAAATATAGATATCCGCCTTGCCGCGCTCCATGTATTCCTGCAAAATGCTCCGCACGCCGCTCTCGAAAGGATAGAGCTTCTTAGGAAGCTTCACGGAAATATCCAGATACCGATGATTCACCGACTTGATCTCCGCCGTGACCTTGCGCGGCCCGTCCGCCGACTCGCACCGACCGAACCCGGTCATGCTCCGTACCATACGCTCCCTCCCATCCCGCCCTTGACCCGGAATCTCTGGCCTGCCAAAAGGCAGGTTGATTATAATGCAATTTCCCGTGATAGTCAACCGGACAGAGCCTGCGCTGTCATTTCTTCCACCACTTGGAAATCCACTTCCCGGAATCCGACAAATCGCTCCGCTTAAAGCCCCCTGTCTTTGCGCAATCCGGCCGGATCAGGGCGCTCGTCTCATTCTTGTTTGAGACATTCCACGCGACATAGCCCACTTTGTAGCGATTCAGCAGCTTCATCCACGCCCTCCCGCTCGCGCCGTCAATCGCGCCGTTCCCGGAGGCGTCGCATACGTTAAATTCCGTCACCAGGACGGGGAGGCCCATCTCATGCGCCCTCACCAGCTTATCCCTGATCCAATCGGAATGCGTCGCGGCATAAAAATGGAGCGCGTACGCGACATTCTTCTGCTTCAGGGGCGCCTGCGCCGCCACGTCGACGTCCTGCGACCACGTCGGCGTGCCGACAATGATGATGTTCTTCCTGTCATTCTTGCGGATCTTGCGGATCACCTTGTTGGCATACGGGCGGATGTCCCCTTCCCAAGTCACGGCCCCGTTCGGCTCATTGCATATCTCGTAAAGGATGTTCTTTTGCCTACGGTATTTCTTCGAGAAATAATTGAAAAAAGACAGAGCCTGCCTCTGATGCGTCCTGGGATTGCCGTCGCTTAGGATATGCCAATCCAGGATGACGTACATCCCAAGCTCCGTCGCGTACCTCACGCCCTTCTCCACGACAGGGTAAAGATCCTTGGAATATCCCGATCCGGGGTCGCTGTAAAACGCGAGCCGGATAGTGTTAACCCCCATTTTCCGAAAGCTCTTGAAACAGGATTTGCTGACGTATTGCGGATACCACGCCAACCCGTGCGTGCTGACCCCCTTTAGCTGCACCTTCTTCCCTTTCTCATTTACGATGTCCGTCCCCGACACGGAAAGCCGCCCCCACTTCTCCAGCGGCGTGGCCGCGTGGGCAACGTTCTTCCCAAAGCACAGGCAAAAAAGCAAAAGAAACGCGCAGGCAGCGATTCTCCACGGGACACGCGCCCTTACAGTCCGGCCCAAACCCATCCCCCCTCTTAAAAACCCAGCCATGCTAGAGCATGACAAACAAAAAGGAACGTGAAACCCTCACGTCCCTCCGGCCTCGCCTTGAATGGAGCATACGGGATTCGAACCCGTGGCCTCGACAATGCGATTGTAGCGCGCTCCCAACTGCGCCATTGCCCCTTGACACTACCATTATACCATTTTCTGAGGAAAAAGCAAGAAAAATATCATTTATGGTACGGTTCTTTTTTCATGATCTTGTATCCCCTGTAGATCTGCTCTAGCAAGATGACCCGCATCAGCTGGTGCGGGTAAGTCATTTTGGAAAAACTCAGCCGGAAATCCGCCCGTTTCAGGACCTCCCCTGAAAGCCCCAATGACCCGCCGATCACGAACACGAAACGCCCCTTCCCCGTGGCGGCAAGCTCTTCTAGCTTTTCGGAAAACTGGCAGGAATCCATCATTTCCCCGTCTATCGCAAGGGCGCATACCCAGTCGTCCTCTTTGATTTGCCTCAAGAGCCGCTCCCCCTCGCGATCCTTAATCCGCTCCTTTTGCGCCGCGCTGTCCCCTTCCGGCGCTTTCTCATCCGCCACTTCCACAATTTCCAGCCTGCAATACCTGCTCAGCCTCTTCTTATATTCCTCGATGGCCTGCCGGTAGAACGATTCCTTGATTTTCCCGACTGCCAGGATGGCGATCTTGCCCATGCCGCAGCCCTCCTTCCAAAAAGAATGCTTGCTATTTTCCTGCCTATGGCTTATGATGGTTGCAGGGAATCCAAAAAATAAAGGATACCGGAATGGAGAGATTATGGATTATTTTACACGCGCACAAGAATTGCATGGGGAGCTGGTTCAAAACAGGCGTTACTTCCACACGAATGCCGAGGTCGGCCTCCACATGCCCAAAGCAAAATCGTACGTCATGAAGAAGCTCCTCGAGTACGGGCTCGAGCCAAAAGAGTGCGGGGAAGGCGTCACCGCCACCCTTGGGAAAGGCGGAGAGACCATCCTTTTACGCGCGGACATGGACGCGCTGCCCATGCCGGAAGAGAGCGGGCTGCCCTTCGCATGCCCTACCGGAAAGCAGGCGCATGCCTGCGGCCATGATTTCCACGCCGCCATGCTGCTGGCCGCGGCGAAGCTCCTGAAAGAGGACGAAGATTCCTTAAAAGGAACCGTCCGCCTCATGTTCCAGACGTCAGAGGAAACGTTTGAGGGCAGCCAAAACATGATTGACCACGGCATCTTGGACGATCCGAAGCCTGATGTGGCGCTTGCGTACCATGTCGGGCCCGGCAAGCTTCCCGTCGGGTCCTACATGTACAACGACTCCGGCACGATGATGCTGTCCACGGACGTCTTCGAGATCCGGGTGCAGGGGAAGGGCAGCCATGGGGCATACCCTCATTTGTCCGTCGATCCCATCAACATCGGGACGCACATCTACCTGGCCCTCCAGGAATTGATTGCCAGGGAAAGCAACCCTATGGACGCCTGCCTTATCACGGTCGGGGAATTTTCCTCCGGCTCCGCCGCGAACATCATACCCGAGTCAGCTATCTTAAGGGGGACGATACGCACGAATAACGTGGATGCGAGGGAAAAGCTGGTTCGCCGCCTGAAGGAAGTCTCGGAATCAACCGCGGCCTCCTATGGCGGAAGCGCCTCCGTCGCTTACCCGCAGGGCGTCCCGCCCCTCGTTTGTGACCAGGCACTTACGAAAGAAATCGCGGGATACATGGAGGAGCTTCCCGTGCCGGGCCTTGCCGGGTATCCCGGCGTCGCGTCGAGCGCGTCCGAGGATTTCTCCCTGATCGCGGAACGCATCCCGAGCACGTACATGTACTTATCCGCCGGATTCGCAGACGATCGCGGCAATTACCCCGCGCACAACCCGAAAGTGCAATTTAATGAGGACGTGCTCCCCTTCGGCGCGGCCTGCCTCGCGCATTGCGCGTCCAGATGGCTTAGCGAGCATGCGTGACGCCGCCGTGACGGGAATCCCGCGGCTGCCACGCGTCCCGGGCGGCGGGAATCCCGGCCCGTCGGCGCCGGCCCCTTTTATTGGCGGAGGTAAGAACGATGCAATTATTGGAAGATAGGATCCAAAAGGACGGCCTGGCCGTCAATGAGCATATCATCAAAGTAGACAGCTTCATCAACCATCAAGTCGATCCCGCCCTCATGCAGGCCATGGGAGAGGATATCGCGAAGCATTTCGCCGGGAGAGGCATCACGAAGGTCGCGACGGTGGAAAGCTCCGGCATCGCCCCCGCGCTCATGGTGTCCCTATCGATGGGCCTGCCCCTGCTGCTCTTGAAAAAGCAGCCTTCCAAGATATTAAACCAGGATTTATACCAGACAGTCGTGACTTCTTATACGAAGGAGACAAATTACGAGCTGACGCTTTCCAAAAAATATGTCAGCTCCGACGACCATGTGCTGCTCGTGGACGACTTCCTCGCGAATGGCGAGACCGCGACAGCGGCAATCCGCCTCATCCGCATGTCGCACGCCACGATTGCCGGGCTTGCCGTGCTCATCGAGAAATCATTCCAGCCGGGACGCGAGAAGCTAAACGAGCAGGGCATCGAGGTATATGCGCTGGCGCGGATCGCAAAGCTATCGGAAAATCACGTAGAATTCCTGCCGGAGCCGTGACCAGGCATTTTCACGCGGGATGCCCCGGCTCCTCCTTCTTTCGCATGGTTCGGGGCAGCCGCCATATCGACTGCCCCGGCTCCTTCTCATGCTTTTTTGTTCTTGCCTTTCTTGCGGCTACCAATCATCCCCTTCAGCTTCAAGGCCTTGTCGATATCCCCGTCCACCTTCATCTTCTTCGTCGTAACCGCGAGGACCGGATCTAGCTTGCCGTCCGCAATCTTCCTCAATGTCTCCGCGCTGGCCGTGAACGCCGCGTCCCTGTCATGATAATCATACGGCTCCACGTGCAGTTCCCCATCCCTTACCTCGACGTAAAATATGCCTTCCTCCTCTCCCGTGATGTTGAACTGGTATGCCAGATGTTCCGTGACGCCGCTGACGTCCATCTCCAAAAATTTCTCTTTCACTTCCGCGAAAAAATCCTCGTACGTCATGATGATTCCCTCCTGTCTTTCATATTAAATTTTAATTTTTCTGTTTTTTGGTTTCCTTGCGCGCGCCCATGCTTACGCGAAGTCAAACAGCGAGAGCTGATCGGATTCCGGCAGGCTCCCGAACAGCCCCAGTTCCCCCATCAAGTCAACCGCCGTCTTGGATACCTTCGTCCGCTGCCGGAAATCTTCCCTCGAGAGGAACGGGCCATCCTTGGCCGCCTCCACCACGGCATCCGCCGCCTTATCCCCCAGGCCCTCGATGCTGTCTAGCGCGGGCATCAGCCTGCCGCCATCCACGATTTGGAATGTATGCGCCTTCGCGGTGAGCAAATCCACGGGCGCGAAGCCAAAGCCCCGGACATACATCTCCTGAGCAATGCGCATGTCCCTTAGCGTATCCTGATCCTTTTTCGTCAGGCTGTCCTTCCGCTGCTCGTAATCCGCGATATGCCGCTCCAATTTGTCCCTTCCCTGGCACATCAGCTCATAACGGAACGACGTGGCGCGGATGCTGAAGAATGCCGCGTAATAGGCAAGTGGGTAAAACACCTTGAAATACGCGATTCGCCATGCCATCATGACATAGGCCGCGGCATGGGCCTTCGGGAACATGTACTTGATCTTCTTGCATGACCAGATATACCAGTCCGGCACGCCATGCTCCGTCATGGCCTCCTCCCACTCCGGCTTAAGGCCTTTGCCCTTGCGCACGCTCTCCATGATGGTAAAGGACAGCTCGCTCTCAAGCCCCATTCCAATCAAATACGTCATGATGTCATCGCGCGTGCAGATCGCGGTGGAGATCGTCGCCTTCCCCTCCTGTATCAACGTCTGCGCGTTCCCCAGCCAGACGTCCGTCCCGTGGGAAAGCCCGGAAATGCGCACCAAATCCGAAAAAGACTGCGGGTTCGTGTCTAACAGCATCTGTATGACGAATTCCGTCCCGAATTCCGGGATGCCCAGGCAGCCAAGCTTGCACCCGCCGATATCCTCCGGCGAGATGCCAAGCGCTTCCGTGCTCCGAAACAGCGACATCACGCTCTTATCGTCCAGAGGGATCTGCTGCGCGTCAACCCCGGTCAAATCCTCCAGCATCCGAATCATGGTCGGGTCGTCATGGCCTAAGATATCGAGCTTGAGCAAATTATGGTCAATGGAATGGTAGTCAAAATGCGTCGTCACGATATCCGTCCCCATATCGTTCGCCGGATGCTGGATTGGCGTGAAGGAATGGATCTCCTCCCCGATCGGGAGCACGATGATGCCGCCCGGGTGCTGCCCCGTCGTGCGCCGCACGCCAACGCACCCCTGGACAATGCGGTCAATCTCGCATCCGCGCTTCCTAATGCCCCTCTCCTCGAAATAATTCTTGATGTAGCCATACGCGGTCTTGTCCGCCAGCGTGCCGATCGTCCCGGCGCGATAGGTCTGCCCGTACCCAAAAATGACCTCGCAATACGCGTGCGCCTTGCTCTGGTACTCCCCTGAGAAATTCAGGTCAATATCCGGCTCCTTATTCCCCTTGAACCCCAAGAACGTCTCAAACGGGATGTCAAACCCGTCTTTCTTAAGCGGCTCGCCGCATCTCGGGCATACCCGGTCCGGCATGTCGCACCCTGCCCGCCCGGCATATGCCCGAACCTCCTCGGACGTGAAATCGCTGTAATGGCAACGCGGGCAATAATAATGCGGCGGGAGCGGGTTGACTTCCGTGATCCCCGCCATCGTCGCGACGAAGGAGGAGCCGACGGATCCCCTTGACCCCACCAGATAGCCATCCTCGTTTGATTTCCAGACTAGCTTCTGGGCAATAATGTACATGACGGCATATCCATTCGAGATGATGGAATTCAGCTCCCGCTCTAAGCGTTCCCGCACGTTTTCCGGCAGCTCGTCCCCATAAATCTCATGGGCGCGGCTATGGCAGATATCGCGCAGCATCTGGTCGGAATTCTCGATGATGGGCGGGCATTTGTCCGGCCGCACGGGCGAGATCCGGTCGCACATATCCGCGATCCGGTTCGTATTCGTGATCACGACCTCTTCCGCCTTCCGGCTGCCAAGATAGGAAAACTCCTCTAGCATCTCCTCCGTCGTGCGCAGGTAAAGCGGCGCCTGCTTGTCCGCATCCTTAAACCCCTTCCCCGCCATGATGACCCTTCGGTAAACCTCATCCTCGGGATTGAGGAAATGCACGTCGCAGGTCGCGACGACCGGCTTGCAAAATTCCTCCCCCAGGGCGACGATCTTCCGGTTAAAGTCCCTTAGCTCCTCTTCCGAGGCAACTTTTGGCTCATTGCCGCCTAACAGGAACGCGTTGTTCCCTATGGGCTGGATTTCCAGGTAATCGTAGAAACGGACGAGCCTCGCTATCTCATCTTCCGGGCTTCCGCGGAGCAAAGCCTGGAAGAGCTCCCCGGCCTCGCAGGCCGATCCGACAATCAAGCCTTCCCTGTGCTTTTCCAGCTCGCTCTTCGGGATTTTCGGCTGCCTGTTGTAATACGTCAGGTGGGACATGGAGACTAAGCGGTACAGGTTAATCCGCCCCACGTCGTTTGCCGCTAGGATGATCGCGTGATAGCTATGCAGCTTGCGGATATTCTCCACGGAGGCTTTTCCCAGCTGGTTGACCTCATCCAGGCTGTGAGCCCCGCGCTCCTCTAACATCCGCATGAATTTCAGGAAAATCTCCGCCGTGCACGCCGCGTCGTCAACCGCGCGGTGATGATGGCCCAGCGGGACGTGCAGGGCTTTCGCCACCGTATCCAGCTTGAAGCGGCCTAAATTCGGCAGCAGCACGCGTGCCATGCCCACCGTGTCCGCCACGGTATGGCTGCAAGGAAGGCCAAGCCGCCTGCAATTCTCATGGATGAAGCTCATGTCAAATTCCGCATTGTGCGCCACCAAGGCAGACTCGCCGCAAAACGCCAGGAACTCAGGCAGCGTCTGCTCAATGACCGGCGCCTCCATCACCATGTCGTCCCGGATGCCGGTCAGCTCCTCGATTTCCGGGGGTATCGGCTCCTGCGGGTTGACAAAAGAAGAAAACCGGTCGGTAACCTTGCCTCCTTCCAGCTTTACCGCGCCAATTTCGATAATCTTGTTTTTCTGCGGGGAAAATCCGGTCGTTTCCAGGTCAAACACCACGAACGCATCCCCCATGCCCTGGCCCATCGGGTTCTCGACAATATTCTTGAGGTCGTCCACCAAATAGGCCTCCATGCCGTAAATCACCTTGAAATCATCGTCCGGAGGAATGGCATGGCTCGCGTCCGGGAACGCCTGCACGTTCCCATGGTCGGTAACCGCGATCGCGCGATGCCCCCACTCCTTCGCCCGGCGGATGATGTCCTTCACGTCCGACACGCCGTCCATGTCGCTCATTTTCGTGTGGCAATGCAATTCCACGCGCTTGCGCCCGCATGAGTCCGTCCTCTTATCCCGAAAATCCTTCGCTTTCTTGATGCCGCTGACAGAGGAGATCGTCAGCTCGCCGTCAAATTTGTCATGCGCGGCAATGCCCTTCACTTTGTAAAAAGATCCCTTCTGAATGCCCGAGAGGATCTCCTCCGCATCCTCGTTCCGCAAAAAAAGCTTGACTTGCACCGTATCCGTGAAATCCGTGATCGTGAGGAGGAGAAGGGTCTTCCCATTCCGGATCGCCCTCGTCTCCACGTTCAGGGCCTCTCCCCGGACCACGGCCTCGCCGACGGATTCCGCCATCTGCTCGATTGGCATGGCCTCGTCCTCAAAATCCCGCCCATATACCACGTCTGGGTTATCGCTCTTTTTCGCGCCGTGTTTCTTCCCTTTCGATTCCTTCGCCGCATAATCGCCGCTCCCGGACGCGCCATCCCACGCCGCCTTGCCCTGCGCGCCGCCGGCATTCCCCGCGCCGTCGGCATTTCCCGCTCTTCCGGCATTCCCCGCGCCTTCGTCCTCCCTGTTTGCTCCTGGCGTGCCTTCTTCCTGCGCATACGCGACCCTTTGGGGCTCATCCCGTTTTTCCCCGGGCTTCATGTAAGCAACCTTGATGGACACGTCCAGCCCGCAGCGCTCGCAGATGATTTTTTCCAGGATTCGCACAATCTCGCCTGTTTTCTGCCTGGAAACCACGGAATCCTCAAAGGTCAGGCATAGCTCGTCCTCTCCGGAAAATTCCATCTTCGCCATGCGTAGGAGATTATACTCAAGCACGCTGTAATTCTCAAACTCCTCCAGGATGCTGTCAAAGTACACGCCTATCAGCTTCTTCGCGCTATATTGCCGCGACAGCTCATATTTTTCGATGATTTTCACTGGGACGCCGTGCCCCTGGAAAAACTGGTTCCGGATTCCCTTTTCCAGCCGGTAAATGTTCGACTTCTCTATCAGTCTCCTGCTAAGCAGGTAAACCCTTAAATATTCCTGCCTCCGGTTCGTGGACAGCTTCGTCACGACCGCGTCCTCTAGCAGCTTCTCCATTCCCTTCGGCACATCAAGCCCCGGAAATACCTCAAAAAACGGTTTCCCCATCGTACGCGCAACTCCCATTCCGAAACGCCGCCGCGCCGCAGCCCGGCGGCCTCTGCCGTCATTCCCAGTGCAAAAGCTCCTGCCAGAGGGCTTCTAGCAGGTCTTCCTCTTTTACCTTCCTGCATGCTTCCCCATGCTTGAAGATTAATCCCTCGCCCCTGCCGCCCGCGATCCCGATGTCCGCCTCCCTCGCCTCGCCGGGGCCATTGACGGCGCAGCCCATGACCGCCACCTTGATGTCAAGCGGGATGCCGACCGCCATCGCCTCCACCTGGTTCGCGAGGCCGATTAGGTCTATCTGGGTCCTCCCGCAAGTCGGGCAGGAAATCACCTCGATTCCTCCCTTCCGGATGCCAAGCGTGCGCAGGATCAGCTTCGCCGACCGGACTTCCTCCACAGGATCTCCGGTCAAGGATACGCGGATCGTATCCCCGATGCCCTGCGCTAAAATCATGCCAATGCCAATCGCCGACTTGATATTCCCGCTGATAACGGTGCCGGACTCCGTGATGCCCACGTGCAGGGGGTAGTCCGTCTTCTCCGCTATCAGCTCATGTGCGCGGACGCACATCATCACGTCGGAAGACTTGATGCTGATGACCAGGTTGTCATATCCCATCTCCTCAATGGCATGTGCCTGGCCCAACGCGCTCTCCACAAGGCCTTCCGCAGTGACGCCATGGTATTTTTCCAAAAGCGGCTTTTCCAGCGATCCCCCGTTGACGCCGACACGGATCGGGATCCCCCGCTCCCGCGCCGTTCTCACCACTTCCCGGACTTCTTCTTTCGTGCCGATATTGCCGGGGTTGATGCGGATCTTGTCCGCCCCGTGCTCCATGGCCGCGATCGCCAGCCGGTAGTCAAAATGGATGTCCGCCACCAAAGGGATGCGGATCCGCTTCTTGATTTCCGCCAAAGCCTTTGCCGCCTCCATCGTCGGGACCGCGCAGCGCACGATCTCGCATCCCGCGTCCGTCAATCTCCCAATCTGCCTTGCCGTGGCGTCCACGTCCTCCGTGCGCGTGTTGGTCATGGACTGGATCAAAATCTCATTCCCGTCCCCGATGACCCTGTCGCCGATCCGCACGGCCCTGGTCTTCCTGCGCTGAATCGATGCTTCCATGGGATCCTCCTTCCCGCTTCCCGTCCCCATGAGGGCAGGGGAAGCCGCGCGACTAAGGGCTACAGGATATTCCGTATGTCATTGAACATGACGAAGACCATGAGTGCCATGAGCGCCACTAAGCCTATGAAATGCACGAACCCTTCTTTTTCCGGCGCCACCTTCTTCCCACGGACGGCCTCAATCAGCAAAAAGACCAGTCTGCCGCCGTCCAGCCCCGGGATCGGGAGCAGGTTCATGATCCCCAGGTTGGCCGAAAGGAAGATGGAAAAATTCACAAGGCTTAAGAGCGCCATGGCGGTGCCGCCTTCTGACTGGCCGCTTTCATAGGTATCCCCCATGATTTTCACGATGCCGACCGGGCCGGACAGGTCATTGACGCCGACCCTCCCCGTCACAAGCATCCGCAGGCTCTCCACCGTATTGCAAATCCAGTATTTCACTTCAAAAACACTGCTCGAGAGCGTCTCCATGAGGCTGCCGCGTTCCCTCCCGTAGCTTCCCATAATCCCCAAAAGCTGGCGGCCGGACTCCTCGTCCATCTGCGGGAGCAACGTCACCTCGTGGCGCTCCCCATCCCTCTCATAGACGATCCGCGCCTCTTCCCCCTCATGGAACAGGGAATATTGGCTCACCTCCCTGTAAAAGTGTATCCTGTGGCCATTGATGGAGATGATCTCGTCGCCTTCCCTCATCCCCGCCTGCTCTGCCGGGAAGCCCGCCGTGACCCCGGCAAGCACCGGCCGGTCATACCCCACGATCCCTATCACGATCAAGGCAAATGCCCATGCCATGATGAAATTAAAAACCGGGCCCGCCGCGACCACGCTGATGCGCGCCCAGACGGACTTCTTGCCAAACGCCCTCTCATCGGTGCTCTCCCCGTCCTCGCCCTCCATCATGCAGGCGCCGCCGAGCGGCAAGAGCTTGATGGAATATTTCGTCTCGCCCTTCGTAAAGCCGACCAAGGTAGGCCCCAGCCCAAGGCTGAACTCGTTGACGCGTATGCCGTTCCACTTCGCTAAGAGGAAATGCCCCAGCTCATGGAACAGGATAATGACGCTAAATAAGATGATCGCGAGTATGATTTTCAAATTACCACCTGCTTTCTATCAATTCATGGGCCTCCGCCTCGGTCTCCAATATCCTGTCCAGCGAAGGATTTTCCGTAAAGCGGCAGCGTCCCATGCATTCCTCTATGATTTCCGGTATCTCCAAGAAACGGATCCTCCCGCCCAGGAACATCTCGACGGCTTTCTCATTTGCCGCGTTGTATGCCGTGGGCAAGTTCCCGCCCCGCCTCATTGCATCATAGGCCAGCCTCAGCCCGGGAAACGCCTGCAAGTCCGGCTTCTCAAACGTGAGGCTCCCAAGCTTCGGGAAATCCAGGCGATCCCAAGACAGGCGGCGCCTGCGCGGGTAATACAGCGCGTACTGGATAGGCAACCGCATGTCCGGCACGCCAAGCTGCGCGATGACGGCCCCGTCCTCGAACTCCACCATGGAATGGATGACGCTCTGCGGGTGGACGACTACCTCAATCTGCGAAAGATCCGCCCCGAACAGCCATTTCGCCTCCATGACCTCCAGCCCTTTGTTCACCATGGTGGCGGAATCCACGGTGACTTTCGGCCCCATGGACCAATTCGGGTGCCGGAGCGCGTCCTCCGGGCGCACCTTCGAGAGTTCCTCCCGTTTCCATCCCCGGAACGGGCCGCCGGAAGCCGTCAACAGAATCCGCCGCGGGCGGTTTTCCCCCTCCCCGTTCAGCGACTGGAAAATCGCGCTATGCTCGCTGTCCACAGGGAGGATGGGAACGCCCTCCCTAGCGGCCTGCCCCATGATGAGGTGCCCCGCCGTCACCAATGTCTCCTTGTTCGCGAGCGCGATTGCCTTGCCCACCCCGATTGCCGCGAGAGTGGGCTTGATCCCGAGCATCCCGACAATGGCCATCACGAGCATCTCGGACTCCGGCATCGTCGCGGCCTCAAGGAGCCCGTCCATGCCAGAAGCCACCCGCACGGCCAAATCCCTCACGTTTCCCCGAAGCGTCCCTGCCGCCTCCTCTTCCCATAGAACGGCAAGCTTCGGATGGAATTCACGGACCTGCCTCTCTAAGAGGCCCGCGTTGTGGCCTGCCGCTAAGGCGACGACCTCGATGTCCTTCTGTTCCCGCACGATCTCGAGCGTTTGCGTCCCTATGGAGCCGGTTGAACCGATGATTGCAATTTTTTTCATCTAACCCATCCTCAAAAATAACGACGCGAAATAATACACGGCGGGAGCCGCAAATATCACGCTGTCAAAGCGATCCAGGATTCCCCCATGCCCGGGAATCAAATGCCCGTAATCCTTCACGCCATAATCCCGTTTCACCGCGGACGCCGCCAAATCCCCAATCATGGAAATCACCGCTCCCGCGGCGTTGATGCCGGATAGCACGAAAACCTGCGCGGAAGAGATCCCCATCTGCTCCCGGAAAAGGAACCCGTAACCAAGCGTCAGAGCCGCCGCCCCTAAGATACCGCCAACGGCCCCTTCCACGGATTTTTTCGGGCTAAGCCGCGGCGACATCTTATGCCTCCCGATCAAGGACCCCACGCAATAGGCGCAGGTGTCGCTTCCCCAGGAGCACAAGAAAATCAGCCATACGATATAGGCGCCGGCGGGAAGCATCCTGGTACGGTAGACGCAGGAGAGCATGACCGCCACGTAAAACACGCCGGCGTAGGCCGCGAAGATCCCGCCGGCATGGAATTTCGGGAAGCAAAAGACATAGGCAGCCAGCAGCAAAACCAAAAAGCCCAGGGCAAACGCCCCGAAATCGGGGAAAAAAGAAAACCGCAAATCCAGGTAATACAGGATAGCCGCGGCATAGCCGAGGAATCCCGGCAGCGTCCGCTCCATGCCAAAAACCCTGTAAAACTCAAAGAGCCCGC